>CAZLES010000204.1:0-1505 GCA_964558615.1 uncultured Zetaproteobacteria bacterium | reverse complement strand
GTATGGTGGCTGCCATCACCAAATGTATTTTAATCAACAAGTTTCGTTTCACCATTTATACTGTTCCCTTAATTTGTCGTACAGGAATCCCTTGTTTGGCTAAATATGCTTTGGCCTCCGCAATGCTAAATTCACCAAAATGAAAAATAGATGCCGCAAGCACAGCATCAGCTTTACCTTCAGTTAGGCCTTCTGCCATATGTTCTAGCGTGCCTACGCCACCTGATGCCACCACATTGGCTGAAATCGCATCGGATACAGCACGCGTAAGCGGAATATCATACCCTGCTTTGGTACCGTCAGCGTCCATACTTGTTAAAAGAATTTCACCTGCACCATAATCAGACATACGCTTTGCCCATTCTACGGCATTGATGCCTGTTTCTTTGCGCCCGCCATGAGTAAAACATTCCCAATGGTTTTCAACTTTCTTAGCATCAACTGCCACCACAATAGTTGAAGAACCAAAACGCTCGACTGCTTCTTTGACCAACTCAGGATTAAAAATCGCTGCCGTATTGATAGATACTTTATCCGCACCCGCATGCAACAAACCTTCAATATCGTGAAGTGCTTTCACACCACCGCCCACAGTGAGTGGCATAAACACATGCTCTGCCACTGCTGTGACCATATGATACAGTGTATCACGACTTTCATGGCTGGCGCGAATATCCAGAAAGGTTAACTCATCAGCGCCCTGCCCATCATATTTAATCGCCGCCTCCACAGGGTCGCCCGCGTCAATGATATCCACAAACTGAACACCTTTGACCACACGGCCGTGCGCAACATCAAGGCAAGGGATAATTCGCTTGGATAACATCAGCCTAGCTCCTTCATGGCTTGTGCGAAATCAATGGTGTTTTCATAAATGGCACGCCCTGTAATCGCGCCCGCAATACCTTCATTGACATGACTGGCACACGCACGAACATCATCCATAGACGCTATCCCTCCTGACACAATCACAGGAATAGACACTGACTTGGCAAGGTTTACTGTTTCTTCAATATTGGGGCCTGTAAGCATACCATCTCTAGCAATATCGGTATAAATAATCGCAGCCACACCATCATCTTCAAACTGACGCGCTAAATCCACAGCTTTCACATCAGTCACATCATCCCAACCATGAACCGCCACATAACCAGCCTTGGCATCAATACCCACACATACCTGGTCAGGAAATGCGGCACACGCTTCTTTGACCATATTCGGATTTGCAATGGCTATTGAGCCAAGAATCACTCTATCCACACCAAGATTGAGCATGCCTTCAATCATCTTCAAATCTCTCAAGCCGCCACCAAGCTGTACAGGGATGGTCAAGGCTTCACAAATCGCTTGAATTGCTTCCTGATTGGCGGGCCTGCCCGCAAACGCGCCATCCAAGTCCACCACATGCAGTCTTTTTGCACCCAGAGACTGCCAATGCGCGGCCATTTCGCCCGCGTGACTGCCATAAACCGTAGCATCATCCATGCGCCCTTGCTTTAAGCGCA
>CAZLES010000203.1:0-1507 GCA_964558615.1 uncultured Zetaproteobacteria bacterium | reverse complement strand
CCTCGTCTGTGATGTGGAATGCCAGCACACGTTTTGCAGATGGTTTTGAATATGGTTTGGGTGCTGAAATTGGTATTTCCACCGATAGGTTGCATGTGCGAGGGCCTGTTGGGCTTGAGGGTTTAACCACGCAGAAATGGATTGTGTTAGGGCATGGTGAAATCAGAAGCTAGGCTGGTAGTCTATAAAGCATCTTCTGTTCGTCATTTCTAGCTTGTCGAGACATCTTTGAGAGATACCTCCACGCTGGTCGGCATGACAGAAAGATGCTTCGACTACGCTTAGAATGACGCTTTTCCTTCGTGTACTTCGTGGTTTATTTATATTCCTCTGTGCCTCTGTGGTTCAAAATATAAAGCCTGCCCCTTGCGGAGAGGCTCTTTTAACCTTCACCACGCATATATTTACCATTGTATTTAATCATAGAGCGGATTTCTTTCACATAGGCCTGACCACGTTCAGAGTATTTGCTCAAGCCTGCCGCAAGTTCATAAGCGGATGCTATCCTGCCTTCCGCGCGTGCTTTGGCGCGAATTTTTCGCAAGTCTTGATATACACGGCCTGTATTGAGATTTCGTAAGTAGCTGCGAATGGAAAGTTGAGGAGATTTGAATGCTGCAACTTCATGGGTAGCGCCAGGGTTACGGCGTTTGGGAACCAGACCACAACCTTTGGTATAACACCATTGCCCAAACAAGTTATTGGCTTTGCGTGCAAAGCGAGATGTTCCCCATGCCGATTCATTGGCAGCTTGCGACAAAACCAACTCAAGCGGTACGGTATCCACGCGTGTAAGTAGCTCATCCCAAGGGATACTTCCATCTTTATTGCGTTTCAGGCGATAGTATTTGAGAAGTTTATTGATTGTTTGTTCATCGGCTTTGGAGAGTGATTTTTTTTGTTTTAAGTTTATCAAGGTTTGGCGTTGGATAGCAATGCGCTGATTTTCTTTTTCTACCATAGGGCGAAGGGCATTAAAGAATTTACGCTTTTTCGTTTTAACATCTTTTTCATGGCGTAAATCTGGAATGCTTGTGCGCATGCCTTCGTTGGCATGCGTTGCTTGCATATCATTGGCGAAAGATGGATATACCCATGCCGTTGCGCTCAATGTTATCCCCAATCCTAAAGCTGCGTATTTCACATGTGTTTTCATAAAACCCTCCAGATGACATGGTATATGTGGCATATCCTGCCTTAAAATACCAGTGGTGTGTGTGACCTGTATCGCTGTTTGGCATCATGGCATGGTATATCGCCGCATTTGTGAAAATATCTTGTTGGGATACTTTTCTCTTCCTTTGGAACCATTGTATGCCGCCAAAGCTTTTTTGATATTTTTATAGCGTTTGATGTAGTGCGCCAAAATCGCGCAGCCGTAGCGAATGTTAGTGCTTACATCAAACAAGTCATCATCAGGATTGCCCAATTCCTTTTTCCAGAAAGGCATAACCTGCATCAGTCCTTGCGCGCCCACGGCACTGGTAGCGAAAGGGTCAAAGCGTGA
>CAZLES010000202.1:0-1517 GCA_964558615.1 uncultured Zetaproteobacteria bacterium | reverse complement strand
TAGCCTCTTTTATCATGGGTATGAGCCTGGGCGTGTTTGGCGCGGGTGGCTCTATTCTGACTGTGCCTATCCTTGTCTTTTTGATGGGGGTAGATGCAACTGAAGCAACAGCTTATTCCTTATTTATTGTAGGCATGACAGCTTTATTTGGCATGTACACCTATTATAAACAAGGGCTGATACAATTTAAGATAGGCTTTATTTTTGCGATTCCAGCGTTTATCGCAGTGTATAGCGTGCGCCTTTTTCTTATGCCAGCGCTCCCTGAGCATATTGCCCAAATAGGCAACTGGGATTTGAGTAAAGATACTTTGATTCTAGTGGTCTTCTCGCTGGTGATGATGATGGCTGCGTATGCCATGATTAAGCCATCCAAGATTCAAGAAAGTGAAGAACAAAAGCCTTTGAATTTGCCATGGATTGCTGCTGAAGGCCTGCTGGTGGGTGGTGTCACAGGTTTTGTGGGTGCAGGAGGGGGCTTTTTAATTATCCCAGCTCTTGTTCTTTTTGCAGGCCTTCATATGAAGCAAGCTGTGGCTACATCGCTGATGATTATTGCTTTTAAATCATTATTGGGATTTGTTGGCGATATTCAAGCAGGTTTGGTTGTGGATTGGCTATTGTTGTTTGAGGTGCTTGGTTTATCAGTTGTTGGTGTTATTGCTGGCGAGAGGCTGTGTCGAACACTGGATAGCAACAAATTAAAACCCGCATTTGGCTATTTTATATTGGTGATGGGGCTTATTATTTTAAGCAGAGAAATCATGGCCTAAAAGTTTGGCTGAGATTCAGCCACTTTAATCTTTCAAACGTGTGTTTGGAAGTCGGCAGTAGGTTTACTGTTGAAAAAAACTTGGGGGGAGGTTCCCCGTAGGAGGAATAAATATGGCACATGTAGTCATTATCGGTGCAGGTATTGGCGGAATGCCAGCTGCTTATGAAATGCGCGATGCGTTAAAGAAAATTGGTAAAATTGGAAAGGATCATCAGGTGACGGTGGTATCCAACTCGGATACCTTTCACTTTACACCATCCAACCCGTGGGTTGCGGTTGGATGGCGTGATAAAGAGCAAATCACTATTGATTGCGCGAAATACCTGAAAAAGAAAGGTATTAACTTCTTATCATGTGGCGTGGATGAAATCCTTGCTGATGAAAACAAATTGCGTTTGGGCAACGGTCAAAATCTGGAGTATGATTACCTGATTGTGGCAACGGGCCCTCGTTTGGCGTTTGAGCTGGTAGAAGGCTTGGGGCCAGATGCGCATACACATTCCATTTGCCATGTGGATCACGCAGTCAAGGCATACCATGCTTTTGAAGAATTTTGTAAAAATCCTGGTCCGATTGTCATTGGTGCGGTACCTGGTGTGTCTTGCTTTGGTCCCGCGTATGAATTTGCGGCCATTGTTGATACCGAGTTACGGCGTCGTAAAATCCGCGATAAAGTTCCCATGACATTTGTTACTCCAGAGCCTTATATTGGTCATTTGGGGCTTGGTGGGGTTGAAGATTC
>CAZLES010000201.1:0-1558 GCA_964558615.1 uncultured Zetaproteobacteria bacterium | reverse complement strand
TATCGCCAAGCATATCAAATACAGCCTGCACAAAATTCTCAAGATAGTGCGGCTGCTGAAATACTTTAACCTTGGCTCGCAAGCCCGATGTGCCAGGGCGTTGCCCTTCTATCGGCCGTGTTGAAACAACATGTACAGACATGAAAAACCTCTTGAATTACAGTATCTTAAGCAAATACAATTCGGGGTCATATGGCAGCACACTTTCGCTACCTCATAAAACATCTGACAAAGTAAAATACCAATAACCGTACAGTCTATTCTTTACGATTCGCCTTATAGTAATTAATCAAGGCATTGGTCGAGGAATCATGGCTGGTCACTTCCTCATAGTCATCCAGCTCTGCCAGGATTTTCTTTGCCAACACCTTGCCCAGCTCAACCCCCCACTGGTCAAAAGCATTCAAGCCCCATATTTCAGCTTGCACAAACACCTTGTGTTCATACATGGCAATCAGACTACCCAATGTTTTAGGGGTAAGCATTTGAAACAAAATCGAATTGCTTGGGCGGTTGCCTTCAAACACCATATGCGGCAAAAGCTTCGCGATTTCTTCTTCTGTCTTGCCTTTTAAATCAGCACGGACTTCTTCTTCAGTTTTGCCAAGCATCAAGGCTTCCGCTTGCGCAAAAAAGTGTGTCAAAAGAATGGGATGATGCCTGCCGACCGGGTTCTTGGTTTCAATCGGCGCGATAAAATCACATGGTACAAGCTTGGTACCCTGATGAATAAGCTGGTAAAATGCGTGTTGCCCGTTCGTACCAGGCTCTCCCCAGATAATAGGCCCCGTGGAATAGTCCACTGCTTCACCATCCATGGTCACCCGTTTGCCATTGCTCTCCATATCAAGCTGTTGTATGTAAGCCGGAAAACGATGCATATACTGATCATATGGCAATATAGCGTGAGAATCCGCGTCAAAGAAATTATGATACCAAATGCCAAGCATACCCAACATTACAGGTATGTTTTCTTCCAGCGGCGCGGTTCTGAAATGTTCATCCATATCGTATGCGCCTTCTAGCAAGGCTTCAAAATGATCCATACCGATATATAATGCTGTTGCTAAACCCGCTCCACTCCAAATCGAGTAACGACCGCCAACCCAATCCCAAAATTCAAATATATTTTCGGGCGAAATACCAAAGTTAATTGCAGCCTTAACATTTGCCGACACCGCAATAAAATGCTTGGCAACCGCTTGAAGCGTACCACCACGGGTTAAAAACCAGTCTCGCGCGGTGCGTACATTGGTCATGGTTTCCTGGGTAGTAAAGGATTTGGATGTAATGACAAACAGTGTGGTCTCACGGTGCAAGTGTCGCAACACCTCCACAGCATGCGTACCATCAACATTGGAGATAAAGTGTACATGCAAACCACTGGCTCTGCCATAAGGCTTGAGTGCTTCGGTCATCATCACAGAGCCCAAATCCGAGCCACCAATACCAATGTTTACAATATCGGTAATAGGCTTGCCCGTGCTTCCTTTCCATTCACCCGAATGCACCTTCTCCACCAACTCTCGCATACGCCCCAACACACGATTAATATCAG
>CAZLES010000200.1:0-1563 GCA_964558615.1 uncultured Zetaproteobacteria bacterium | reverse complement strand
CAGCAAACAAACCAAAAACTTTGATAGCTCAAGTATTCAACTTGATGAAGAGAGTATGGAGGTGCGCATTGATGGGGAAGTGTTAAGTGTGCGCCCTTTGGAGTTCAAATTATTGCAAACCATGATGGCAAAGCCAGGGCGTGTTTTTGCCCGTGATACGCTTTTGGACAAGGTGTGGGGGATAGACTCTTTTGTGGAAGAGCGCACGGTGGACGCAACGGTTAAACGTTTGCGTAAAGCCTTGGCAGAACATGGGCAGGAGCAGTGCATACAAACCGTGCGTGGCATGGGCTATCGCTTTCAAGAGAAAACATGAACCTGGAAATTTTACTTGTTATTATCAGCCTGGGTACAGCTTTTTTATTTTACAAGCTATCCAAGACATCCAGACAAATACAGCAACAACAAAGAGAATATGAGGCGTTGAAGCACAAGTATCATGCTTTGCAAAATACGCTGATGACTCGGGGGCAACGCCTGGATGTGTTGTTGTCCGCGATTTCTGAAGTGGTGTTGCGTGTGGATAAACAAGGGCGGGTGCTTGGTGGCAATAAGCAGGCGAACACTTTATTCCAGTTTGAAGCATCGCCAGAGCTACCACAGTCTTTATTGCTTTTTTACAGGGATAGTGAATGGATGCATGACTTTTATCAGGCTATTCGGGCGCTTCCTGAGCAGAAAAAGTTGCCCGAAATGCATGTGAATGGACGGATATTATCACCAAAGCTTGCAGCCTTGAATGATGATGAGGCTTTGCTGTTGTGTTTGGATGTGACGGCATATACACAACTGCAACGCAAGCAAAAGTCATTATTGGAAAACTTGATGCATGACCTTAAAACACCACTGACTTCATTATTGGGTTACGCGCGTAGCATTGAGTCTTTTGGTGATGATAAAGCGCTGCGGGAGGAAGCTGTGGCTGTCATTGCGCATGAGGCCAAGCATATCAACGCACTGGTAAATGGTATGCTAACCCTGAATCAGATTGAGCAGGCATCAGAACAAAGCATAGCACAAGAGAGAAACACCTGTGATATAAGGCTTGAGTTGGAGCGGGTTTGGCAAAGTCTGGATGAGAAAATACAGGGTAAATCCATCGCGCTGAAAACAACTATGGAATCAGCGACCATGATGGTTAACATGAGTGAAACAGATTGCTATCGTATTTTGTTGAATGTGGCAGATAATGCCGTGAAATTTTCGCCCCCAAAGGCTGAAATTCTTTGTGAGGTAAAAGAGCTGAATGAAGGCTTTTTTCAGGTGAGTATACAGGATCAGGGGCATGGTATTGCTGAATCCAAACTCCATCGAGTGACAGAGCGCTTCTATCGTGAAGATAAAGTGCGTGGGCGTAAAAAAGAAGAAGGGCATGGCCTAGGTTTGGCTATTGTACAGGAAACCCTGAGTAGGGATGGTGGAAGTTTACATATTCAAAATGTGGATGAAGGTGGGCTTAAGGTTGACATCAATATACCCAAGGCGACTGTACCATAGCTGTGAGACAGTATGCCAAAAATTAGGACCTGTTAACACTAATGATGATGTTGTCGCTGCTGCACC
>CAZLES010000199.1:0-1566 GCA_964558615.1 uncultured Zetaproteobacteria bacterium | reverse complement strand
CTATGGATGATTTTATTGATAAATTGGTGATGTCTATTGACCGGGCTGAAAAGGTATTGAAAAACCCGCTATTACAAACCAAGGATATGCAGATGGAAGAGGCATTGCATACCGCGGTGGTGGGAGGTAATGCCATTCTGGATGCTTTGCGCACCAAGTCGCGTATCTCGGTCAGGCAGGAATACGGCAATGCCAAGCTTACGGTGGATTGGGGCCTGATTGATTTGATGACTGTGGCCATGGAAGAGGATTTGGAAGAAAGTGGTGTGCCTGCTTTGGGCGCAGAGATGGCGGCAACACCAATTTTGCTTAGAGACTCCGAGTGGACGGTGTTGAATATCAGTAAACATGGTATTGCCATTGAGCGTTTAAGCAGTGAAAACCCTGAAGGCAAGGTTGGCAATATGGTTGGTTTGAACTGGACACCGCACCGTGGTGAACCTCGTTTTGCCTTTATTCGTTGGATTCGTTATCCCAAGCCTGGTGAACAGCAAATAGGTTTGGAGTTTTACATGCGAAAGCATGTTGTGCTTACCGCTGTGATGTTAAGCATTGGCGACACCAATGAAAATAGAACTTGGCCAACATTATTTTCTTTTGAGGAAGGCGATGAACACACGGCGCTGTTTCCTGATAGCCATATTTTTAAGGGTATGGTGTTTAGTATTCAGCGCGGCATCCATCGAGAGCTTTATAAAGTTTCTGAAATACAAGAGCAAGGGCCAAACTATAGTATTTGTGTGGTTGTACCAGCGACGGAGCTAGACACTCAAAATATTGATGCGGCATCATCAGCAAAAAAGGATGACATATGACTGAATTAAAAAATGATTTATTTTTGCGCGCCTGTTTGCGCCAAGATGTGGAGCGCACACCTGTATGGATGATGCGCCAGGCGGGGCGCTATTTGCCTGAGTATCGGGCTACACGCGCCAAAGCCGGCGGTTTTCTTGATTTATGCCGCTCTCCGGAATTATGCAGTGAAGTGACATTACAGCCTATTGATATTCTGGGTGCGGATGCGGCGATTTTATTTTCTGATATTTTGGTGGTTCCTGAGGCTATGGGCATGACATTGACTTTTGGTGCGGGGGAAGGGCCAAAGTTCCCTGACCCTATCACATGCAAGGCGGATGTGGAAAGTCTGCCTGTATTGGATGACCCAACACGAGAGCTGGGTTATGTGATGGATGCTGTGAGTACTATCCGTAGGGATTTGAATGGCCGTGTTCCTCTGATTGGTTTTGCTGGTAGCCCTTGGACATTGGCGACTTATATGGTTGAAGGTGGCGGCTCGAAAAACTTTTCCAAGGTTAAAGCCATGATGTTTAATGAGCCAGAGACCATGCACCTGTTGCTGGAAAAACTTGCTGACTCCGTTGCGGCTTATTTGAACGGGCAGATTGCGCATGGTGCGCAAGCGGTGCAAATCTTTGATACATGGGGTGGTATTCTTACTACGCGTGATTACAAAGATTTCTCTTTGCAATATATGCAGCGTATTGTATCACAACTTGCTCGTGAGCATGAAGGGCGCAAAGTGCCTGTGATTTTATATTCCAAAGG
>CAZLES010000198.1:0-1567 GCA_964558615.1 uncultured Zetaproteobacteria bacterium | reverse complement strand
CCAGCCATGATTGATATGCCACACACACACATCAAAGCCATGTTCAAGCAATGTCAATAAAAGTGCTGTTGAATCCGCACCACCTGACCAGGCAACTGCCAACTTTTTTGGCATGTGATTGCAAATCTCAGAGCATAAACCCGTCTTGCTGCTGTTGACATTCACTTCCAGCGTGGAAGACCATCATGGTAAATGCGCTGGGCGACCACCGAATCTTCATCCAAAAGCTCGTAGATTTCTGTATCCATGCCAGCAAGAGCAGGACGACCAGCACGAATAAAGATGTAAGTTTGCTCCTTCTCACCACGAGGACGAATACAAACGACTTTCAACCCCTTAGGTGGTATCTTGTATTCAGGCAACACTGCCTCTGCTTCCTCCTGAGATGGCAAAAATTCTTTAACCACAGATTTATTGCGCATGGATGCCACAAATTCATTCAGCGCTTGGGATGTTAGGGCAAAGCCGCTGTTATATAGCACATATTCTCCATGCCCTGTACCACTTTCAAGCTTTTCCACACGCACGCCACCCAAGGGGATTTTGCGGAGTTTTTGCGCTTTGTAAGTGATCAGACGACCCACACCCACATCCCTAGTTACCCCTGCTTCAGCCTGGGAGACCGACAAACTAAAAGCAACGGTAAACACGCCCAAATCCTTGTTTTTATGCCGCACAAAATCCCAGTTTCCCAGCAAGGCGATACACATGGACAATGCGGGCATATTACCTGTGTCTCTATCTTCTGAGACATTGGCATACCACTCTTTCATTTGCCGCTGCAGCTTTTGCCCAACCTGTACAAGCTGCTTGATACTGCCCCGCAAGAAGCAGCCCGATGCCGCCACCTGATCCAGAAACACATTATCCTGCTCATCAATAATCCGGATAACACCTGGAAGAAAGTATTTGTTTAAAAAGGCTGCCCTATCCCGCACGATGAGTGTCATGGCTGACAAATAATCCGACCACTCAACACGCAAACACCCTTGCTTGGTTGCCAGCGAGCTGCCACTATGCAATGAACGTGAAGTATCAACCTGAAAATAAACAAGGTCGCCATTTTCATATGCTTTTTCAATACGCTTGATTGCTTCAGCACCCTTTTGATTCTTGGTGATGACTTCTGTTTTATCCATCCACAGCGATTCTTGTTTGCGGCGCTCTGCTTCAACCTTGACATCTTCCTCAAATACCCGAAACGCATTTAAAACGACATCCCCCTGTAACCATGGTGAGCCTGCTGGCTTGGCTTTTTTACCTTTTACAACCTGTTCACGCACGGCCAAAATCCAGCCCGCAACCGGATGTTCACCCTTGGCGGATTCAAGCAGCTTCACGACAGCCGGGGGCAACTTCTCAGGGCGCGCAATCAAGGCATCCAGCTTTTTCGCGTCATACACCCATTGCATCCAGACACCCTGCCCGGTTTTTTGCGCCAAAGACCAAAGCGAAAGTCTCGCCCAGGTGCGCTTGAGCATATGTTCGCCCATACGGTCTTTTGCCACCAAGGCAAGAATACCTGCTTCATTCTTGGCTCCAACCTTTTCACGCATATCTCGCAGAC
>CAZLES010000197.1:0-1599 GCA_964558615.1 uncultured Zetaproteobacteria bacterium | reverse complement strand
TGATGGCTACGGTAAACCTTCACGGTTACGGGTTCAAGGTTTACATGACAAGCATTGCCCATAAGTTGCATAAGTTGTTGGTATTGCTAACTTGCGCCTAGTTCTTCATCACACTTTTGAGGGTTTTATGACAAGTCAGGCATATGCGACTATGCAGCAAAATTACGACAGGCCACGCCAACGCATGGTGCAAGAGCAAATCATTGCTCGCGGGATTACATCACCGCGTGTGATTGCTGCGATGCGTCAGGTACACAGGCATATTTTTGCTGGTGATGCCCTGCGTTTGCACGCTTATCAGGATAAATCCCTGCCCATTGGCGAAGGGCAAACCATTTCCCAGCCTTATATCGTGGCCAGAATGACAGAGCTGCTTGATTTGCAGGGGCATGAAAGAGTATTGGAAATTGGAACAGGATGTGGCTACCAAACAGCCGTGTTATCATGCTTGTGCAAGCGTGTTTACAGTATTGAGCGTATTGAAGCCTTGCATAAGCTGGCCAGGAAAAACTTGCGGCAAGGCAGGCATAGCAATGTGATGCTAAAATGTGGTGATGGACTGTTGGGCTGGGAAGAGTATGCGCCCTTTGACGCGATTATTGTGACAGCGGGGGGCTTTGCTTCTGATGTATGGATGCAGCAGCTTGTGGATGGTGGTGTATTGCTGCTGCCCGAAGGTACAGGAAGGCAGCACAGGCTTGTTCGCAGACGAAAGCAGGGCGATGAAGTGGTTGAGGAATATTTTGATGATTGCACGTTTGTACCGCTTCTTTCGGGCGTGGGCTGATTGGGCAATGCGTTGAAATCACCTTTAGAAAGTAAAACAGCTACAGCAGCAAAACCAAACAAAAAAACATCTGTGTTACGTAGGATGTATCATTGGACGTTGGCATGGGCAGAGCATCCTCAGGCAGCTTACGCGCTCTTTTTTATCGCGTTGGTTGAGGCCAGTGTGTTTCCCATACCACCAGATATTCTCTTGTTGGCCTTGGCTTTGGGTAAACCCAAATCAGCCATGAGATTCGCGGCAGTGACTACGGCAGGTTCTACTGTGGGCGCTGTGTTGGGCTATGCTATTGGCATGTTTTTATTGGTCAGTATCGGACAACCCGTTATCGAGTTTTATGGTTTGACTTCCCAGTATGCCCAGGCTGGTGACTGGTTTGCTGAATATGGTGTGTCCATTGTGCTCGTTGCGGGCTTTTCACCCATTCCATTCAAGGTCATCACCATTGCCGCGGGCGCGTTTGGACTGGCCTTTATCCCCTTTATACTTGCGTCGCTTGCTTCCCGTGGCGCAAGATTTTTTTTAGAAGGCGCTCTGCTGCAGTGGGGTGGACCTGGCCTGAGAGCATTTGTTGAAAGGCATTTTGAGTGGATTACAGTTGCTGTAACGCTTTTGGTCATCCTTGGCTTTGTGGTTATAGGTATGCTGGGCTAATATAGGTTTATGCGTGTTTGGTTGGTATTACTGATAGCATTGGGCCTGGTAGGTTGCAGTCTCTATGACTATTATCCAAGAGGTATTCATGTTTACCTGCAAACCATTCCAGGGGTCAACAAGAATGCCAGGGTGCATGTTGTTAAAAAAGGTGAAAC
>CAZLES010000196.1:0-1615 GCA_964558615.1 uncultured Zetaproteobacteria bacterium | reverse complement strand
GATATACGGTAGCAATCCCAATACTGATGCCCTTTTCTTTTAAGGCAAAGGCAACCTCATCCGCGTCCCAGTGTTTATCTGAGCGGTTGATAACATCCAAAATCGCCTGGCGTTGCGCGGTAAGCTTCTGCATAATTACGAATGATAATCATTATCACTATCATATTGCAAGATATTAATGACCAATCAGTATGCGCGCATAAGGCATCTTTACAAAAATCGTCTGTTTCCCTTATACTCACTCCCATGATTCAGGCGGTTTTGCTCGATTTGGATGGTGTGCTGTATGTTGGCAATCAAGTCATAAGTGGTGCGGCACAAGCTGTGCAATATTTGCATGATGCGGGTATCAAGGTCGCGGGAGTGACCAACACCACCACCCAAGCCAGACACAGTGTCGCGCAAAAGCTGCAAGCGCTGGGCATTCCGTTAAATGAACAACACTTGTTCACCCCCGCCTCTCTGGTACAGCGCTATATCGGCAATAAAACCACCCGCTTGTATATTCGTGATGATTTACGCGCAGACCTTGAAGTAACGGAAAACGAAAGCAACCCCGATTACATTGTGATGGGAGACATCGGTGGCCTGGGGTATCCGCCACAAACCCTGCGGGAAATATTCTTGCACCTTATGCAAGGCGCTGATTTGCTTGCCCTGCACAAAAACCGCTTCTGGAAAAAGGAAGATGGCCTGCATCTGGATTTGGGCACATGGGTTGCGGCGCTTGAATACGCGTCAGGCAAGCAAGCCAAAGTCTTTGGCAAACCATCACAAGATTTCTTTTTACATATTTGCCGGCAGCTTGCTGTAAATCCCGCGCAAGCCTTAATGGTTGGCGATGATATTGAATCGGATATTGCAGGCGCGCAGCAAGCAGGATTACAAACCGCTCTGGTACAAACAGGTAAATACAATGCTGATTTTGTCCAAAAAACAGGGATTCAACCAGATACGCAACTCAGCTCAATAGCCAGGATTCATGAGGTTATAGCAGCACTGCACCAAACAACGTAACAGGCTGTGGCATAAAATCGCTCTTTTGGTATGGTGTCGCCCAATTGATGAACCGATACCGTTGAGGAGCAACCCTTGAGCCAAACATTTGATGCAAAAAACACACTAAACGTTAATGGTAAGGCTTATACTTACTACACATTGGATGCCGCAGGCGATACTTCCCACCTGCCCTATTCACTGAAAATATTGCTGGAAAACCTGTTGCGCCGCGAAGATGGCATAAATGTGACCCGCGAAGATATTTTGGCATTGGTTAACCGCAAACCGTCGGATAAACCCAGAGAAATCAGCTATATGCCTGCTCGTGTGTTGATGCAGGATTTCACTGGTGTACCTGCCGTGGTGGATTTGGCAGCCATGCGTGATGCCATGGCGGATTTAGGCGGCGACCCTGCCAAAATTAATCCGCTAGCCCCTGCCGAGCTGGTGATTGACCATTCCGTGCAGGTGGACAACTTCGCCTCCAATGATGCCGCGGAACTCAATACCGCCATTGAATATCAACGCAATGAAGAGCGCTACAAATTCCTCAAGTGGGGGCAGAATGCCTTTGAAACATTTAAGGTTGTGCCTCCCGGCACGGGCATTGTGCATC
>CAZLES010000195.1:0-1616 GCA_964558615.1 uncultured Zetaproteobacteria bacterium | reverse complement strand
TGTGGTGGCTCATCAAACGTGGACGACACCACTTCACCTTTCACCGAGCGCTTCATATCGGTCACTTCTTCCGGGCGCTCATCAATCAACAATACCATCAAGTGGATTTCAGGATGATTGACTTCAATGGCATGCGCAATGGCCTGCATCATCACTGTTTTCCCCGTGCGTGGTGGCGCAACCAAAATGCCACGCTGCCCTTTACCTATCGGTGCTGCCAGGTCAATCACGCGGCCTGTCACATCTTTGCGTGTCGGATCCTCGATTTCCATTTTAATGCGCTCATTGGGATAAACAGGTGTCAAGTTCTCAAACAATATCTTGGTTCGTGCAACTTCTGGTGGCTCATTATTGACGGACATGACATTTTTCAGCGCGAAATACTTTTCACGGCTACGTGGCGCGCGAACTTCACCCGCAATCAAATCACCTTTGCGCAAATAGCCTCGGCGAATTTGTTGGTTGGATACATAAATATCATCCGTGCCCGACACATAATTGGCCTCTGCCGTGCGCAAAAAGCCGTAGCCATCCGGTAAAATTTCCAGCACCCCTTCAGAAATAACCGTGCCACCTCTTAGGCTATGCTCTTTTAGAATGGCAAACACCTGCGCTTGGCGGCGCATACCCGCCGCATTCTCAATACCCAGCTCATCTGCCTTTTCCAGCAACTCCTGCTGGGTCATCGCGGAGACTTCCTGTAAATGCAGCGTTATACCTGCAAACTCATCGGATACAGGCTCTTCCTCCTGATATTCCTTGCGACGGTTATTTTTGTTTCTGCCATTTTTACGTTTATGACTACGCCCGTTGCGCGGCGAACCCTGCTGGGCTTCGCTCTGTGAATCTTCAGTTGAAGCTTCTTCCTTTACGTCTTCTGCCAGTTCTTCCTGCTCTGGTTCAGCTTGCTCTGCTGACTCAGGCTCAGCAGGCTTTTCTTCCTCTTTTTTCTTGCGTGTTCGCCGTTTGACGGGTGACTTTGCTTCAGTTTCCTGTTCTGCCACTACCTCTGCCGCGACTTGCTCTTGTTCTTGAGCTTCGCTCTCAACAACAACTTTCTTTTTTGCCCTAGGCTTGCGTAAGGTCTTCTTAGATGTTGGCTTTTCTTCAACCTCAATAACATGAGGCTCGGAAGCACTTAATGCTGTAGTTTCATCAGATGACATATAATTTAAAACTCCAAATCTGTTGCTTTTTATTCAAGGATGATGCGCAACTTAACAATGATTAAAAGGATGGTAAGGCCGAATATCTTGAGGTTTGTTCGCAAGCAATAACGCTACTTTACACAAACCATTTCTTTCAAAGACAAACGATTGCTATAGCCACTTATGAAAACTGTCAATAAAAACATCTCACCATCACTGAATAAACACGGGCAAGTCCCAAACCATTTCTCCGCGTGAATCCTTGACCGTCACCCGAATCGCCCGAGGTATCACGTATGGCTTTTGCTGATTCATGGTGGGTTTATAGCCTGATTTGGGATCATAGGCCTCCACAGCAAAGGATTCCACATTCGCCAACGCCCATGATACAGGTTCAACATGTGTTCTTGCCCAGGGGCTAATGGCTTCACGCTTGAGCTGCTGTGTTTCTTCGTCCACATAGTAGCG
>CAZLES010000194.1:0-1618 GCA_964558615.1 uncultured Zetaproteobacteria bacterium | reverse complement strand
AAAACGCATCAGCAGAGCTACCAAATGATTCGCAAGGTGGCGCAAGAAAAAGGCAGGCATATCGCAGTTCTGGCGGATTTATGCGGCCCAAAAATACGTACAGGAACATTCAAAGAAGGAAGCATTGTTTTAAGCCAAGGTGAAGAAGTGGTAGTGACAGTGCGTGACGTGTTGGGCGAGCAGGGGCTGATACCATCTCAATATAAAAATCTTATCCAAGATATTGTAGTAGGGCATAGAATTTTCCTCGCTGATGGTGAGATGGAGCTTCAAGTGCTAAGCATTGAAGATACGGATGTGCGTTGCTTGGTGGTTCATGGCGGTGAGTTGGGCGAACATAAAGGTATCAACCTTCCTGATTCTGATGTGTCTGCGCCAGCGATGACAGAAAAAGATGTGAAAGACGCTGCCTTTGCCGTGGATTTAGGTGTTGATTTTATAGCACTTTCATTTGTGCGTAGCGCTGATGATATTCTGCAACTAAGAACGCGCTTGGATGAGCAAGGGGCGAAGTGCGGCATAGTGGCGAAAATTGAAAGGCCTGAGGCGCTAGAGGATGCTGATGCTATTGTGCAAGCTGCAGATGTGGTGATGGTGGCGCGTGGTGATTTGGGCGTGGAATTGCCGCCAGAGCAAGTACCTATCGCGCAACAAATGCTGGTTGATGTGGCAAGGCTTTATCATAAGCCAGTAATTGTGGCGACACAGGTGTTGGAATCCATGATTGAGCATTCGCGTCCAACCAGGGCAGAAGCCACCGATATTTTTCATTCGGTAAGTAGTGGCGCTTGCGGCATCATGCTTTCAGGCGAAACTGCTGTAGGTGCTTATCCCGTGGCTGCTGTGGAAATGATGAGCCGTGTGATTCTTCATGCAGAGGCATTTTTATGGAAGAAGAACGCATTTGCTTCATCCGAGGTAGTCAAAGAGCATAGGGTGTTGCCGTTTGGCAGTGCAGTCGCGCGCTCTACAGCCCAGTTATCACGGGATTTGATGGTGCGTGGCATTGCGGTGTTGTCTTGTTCAGGGGAGACGGCAGCCACCATCAGTTCGGCAAGGCCAGAAGCACCGATTTTGGGCATATCACCTTATGCAGAAGCATGTCGAAAAATGAATATGCTTTGGGGTGTGATTCCTGTGTTGGTGGAGTCATGTTTGCCTGAGAAGCAAGTAGATATAGTCAAAGCGCTAGTGAAACAATATGATTTGGCTACTGATGGTGACTCAGTATTGCTGGTGCAGGGCTTTCATCAGGATGAGGAGCTTAATCACCCATCAGTGATGGCACTAAAGGTGTGATATAGCGTATGCCTAAGGATATAGAAAACGGGATGGATTTTAGATTGGATATAAGATTGGAAACTGTGGAGACGAAAATATCTTATCAGGAGCACCTGATTCAAGAGTTGAATGAGGTAATCATATCTCAACAAAATCAAATGGATAAGCTTGAGAAAATGCTGGAGCAGTTGCGAAGTTATATCAATCATGCGGAAGCGGGGCAAACTACGCCAGAACAAGAAGCGCCACCCCCACATTATTGAAACTTGTTTAATGTTCGTTGTTTTATAGTATGCGGCTGACTTCAAGTTTAGGAGGAAGTCAGTGTCTTCATTAA
>CAZLES010000193.1:0-1635 GCA_964558615.1 uncultured Zetaproteobacteria bacterium | reverse complement strand
GGGATTCTTTGGGTGAGTTCTTGGCTTTGGCGGTATCGCTTGAAGATTTGGCAGCGAAAACAGGTAATCATAAAGCTGCTGTGCTTGCACAGGCGTTGAATGATGCCAATGCCAAATTCCTTAAGGAAAACAAATCTCCGTCACGTCAGGTAGGGGAGTTGGATACCCGAGGTAGTCATTTTTATCTGGCCATGTATTGGGCAGAGGCTTTGGCTGCGCAGGATAAAGATGCAGACTTGAAAGCGAAGTTTACACCACTGGCGCAAGTTTTAACTGAACAAGAGCGGGCTATTGTACAAGAATTAAACGCCGCGCAGGGCAGTCCTGTGGATATGGGTGGCTATTATCAACCTGATGAAGCCAAATTGCATGCGGCCATGCGTCCAAGTGCTATCTTTAATGCGGATCTTGCCGCGCTCTCCTAACGCTTGAGGTATCGTCACTCCCGCGAAGGGGTAGTCCATCCAATGTGGATGGATGCCCACTTGCGTGGGCACGATGTTCTTTTATTAGTGTTAACAGGCCCTAACAAAATAAGTATGGGTGCATGCTCAAACATTTTTCATTATGCTGTGCAAAAAAATCTAGGGATGCCACTTATGTTTAGTAAACTCAAAACCTTGTTTGCAGAAGAAAAAAAGAACCCTGAAAACAAGGAACATGATATTTCATTAGCGGTGACAGCTGTCATGATTGAAATCATGAATGCTGATGACAAACTGGAAGATGCCGAACATCAAACCATTTTCACAGCCATTGAACAACGGTTTCAACTAAGCCATGATGAAGTTGAAGCTTTGATTACAGAAGCCAAAGCCGCGCAAGATAAAGCCATGGACTTGCACCAGTTTACATCATTGATTATCGACCACTTCAGTACGGAGGAACGTATTGATATTCTCAAGGAACTTTGGCTTGTTGCCATGGCAGATGGCAAAGTGGATGCCTACGAGGAGCACTTGATTCGCAGGCTTGCTAAGCTGATAGGTGTGTACCATAGTGAATTCATTCAAGCTAAAATTGATGCTCGCAATGAAAGCAGCTAAGGCCCTAGGTTAGCTGTTGTAACATATTGTCCGCGTGATTGTAATCCACAGTAACAGGCTTGAATTGCCCATTATCTTCTAAGACAAGACTAGGAAAGCTATACACACCCATGCTTTGGGCTTGCTGTATATCCTGTTGAAGCTGTTGTTGGGTATGCTTTGCATGTAGGTCTTGTTGAAATTGTGCTGTATCTAAGCCTATGGATTTAGCGCAGTGCATGAGTGTGTCATCATCGGATGGGTTTTGAGCATGTAGATAATATGCCTGCTGAATAGCGAGTATCATGGCATCTTCTTTGCCTGCATCTTGAGCTTTGGCGGCAAGCACGGCGCGGCAGGCAGGGTAGGTGGATCGGCGGGGTATGTTGTTTGTCCAGAAATCAAAGTTGAACTGTGTGGTTGGTATTTTTTTGGTGATGGTGTGCCAATGCTTTTGAATCATGGCTTGCGTGGCTTCATCCATGGGTTCATCGCTATCTGGGGCAAGTCCGCCAACGAGATATTGCACTTCAATATGTGGTGGAAGGTCTGCTAAAAGCTTGGTCAGTGTGGGGCGAAATGCCCAACACCACGAACACATGGGGTCGTG
>CAZLES010000192.1:0-1670 GCA_964558615.1 uncultured Zetaproteobacteria bacterium | reverse complement strand
TATGCCACCAATCCTATCATGCTGACCCATGATGAGTTGCGAGCAATGTTGTTGGCTAGGCTTTAACTAAATAAGCGTCTATTCGCCTTTGCGAAATTCGGGCAGTGCTTCCTTGATATATTCATAGGCAGACCATACGCTAAGTACTGTGGCAATCCACAAGAATATCGTGCCTGCCGCAAACATGGGAAAACCAAAGAAGTCATCGTGTAACAACAAGCCTTCAATGGCAAACATCTGGGTGAGTGTTTTCCATTTACCTATTTGCGATACACGCACCACAATGCCACGCTCTGCTAGCCACTCCCTGAGCGCGCCAATAATCATTTCCCTGCTGATGATGATCAGGACCAAAATGGTGGAGGCATAGCCCGTGTCCACAAGCAATACCAAAGCTACTGTAACCAGCAACTTGTCCGCCACAGGATCCAAAAAGCGACCAAATGCCGTTTCTTCACCACGGGTGCGCGCCAAGTATCCATCAAACCAGTCCGATAAGCCTGCAACAGCAAAGACCAGCCCCGACGCGTAATAAGCAAGCGGTGTGGGCAAATAAAAGGCCAGTACCAGCAAAGGCACAAGAATAATGCGCATGATTGTAATTTTATTGGATAACGTCCATTTCATGGTTGCCTTTGTTCCTTTAGCGCTTGATTTTGTCAGCGCGTTCTTTTTTGTGGCTGATAAAAATCCACAAATCTGCAATGATGGCCAAGCCTGCCAATATGTACATATGGGTCGGGCTTAATATGGGTAAAAAGCCTGCCAATGTTTTTAAGGCATCGGTGTGTGTCACCTTGCCGTATATCATGAATGCCCAAACCAGATGCCCAACAATAAGAATAAATAGCCCCGCCAATGTCCAAAGCCCGCTTACCAACAAGTCCAAAACACTGGCTTGCCCAGGAAGTTTTGCCATGGTTATTCAAAACCAAAACGACGAATGCTTTTTGCTCGCCATGCCTTATCGTAAATCACTTCAACACCACGGGTATATGTTTCACCGGTTTTTTCATCTCGAACATCTTCGATAAACAAGGCGCGTTCAGGGTGTGCCGTGTCCACAATGGCAGGTGGCCCCAGCTCGGACTCAATGGCAAAGCGAGTGTCGCCTTCCTGAATAATCCATATGCTATCGGGGTCAAGCACATTACCTTGATGAATTTCCTGTTTTAGGCAGCCCGCAAGTGTAGCAAGCAATAGAAGTATCACGGCGGGTTTCATGCTTCTTCCTGTGCTGTTTCCAATGGTCCTCGGTGCTGTTTTTCAAGCAGGGCGATATATTTTTCCATGCCTTGCTCCAGGCTCCATGCTGGCTTCCAGTTGAGCAGTCTGAATGTTTCACTCAAATCGGCCTCGGTATGTTCCTGAAAGAAAGGGTATGGATTGTGGATGTATTCAGTGGGGTGGTCAATCTTGAGAATACGGTTCAGGTTCGCGACAATATCATTGTAGGAGCGCGCCTTGCCAGAGCCAACATTGCATACGCCTGAACGCGGCGCGTCAAGGGCTGCAAGGTTTGCGCCAATTACATCACCGATAAATACAAAATCACGGCGTTGTTCACCAAATTCAAACAAGCGTATGGGCTCACCAGCCTGAATACTTTGATACCATTGCAAAATCATGGAGGCTGTTTTTGTGCCTTCGACTTCATTTTTATGGTGTTC
>CAZLES010000191.1:0-1676 GCA_964558615.1 uncultured Zetaproteobacteria bacterium | reverse complement strand
CTCACCGCCTGCCCTGCTTCCAGCACATAGGCCATCAGCATGGTATCGTAAGCCACACCTGCCAGGTGAATGCCCGCACCAAGCAAAACTTGTTTGTCGTATTTGCTGTGATGTAAACATTTGGCTTTATCTTGAGCTTCCAGAAACGGTTTAAGCGCTTCCAAAACTTGAGCTTTGGGTAATTGTTTGGGTGCTTCACTCAACAAGTCAACACCCCTATGCCCTACAGGTACATAAAACCCCTCACCCGGTTGTACGGCAAAAGACAAACCAACCAAATCTGCATCATGCATATCCAAAGATGTGGTTTCTGTATCCACGGCTACCAAAGATGCCTGATTCAGGGCTTGCAGCAAGGTGTTCAACTTGGTTTCGTCATTCACAATGATGGTCGTTAAAGGTTTTTGTGGCGCAAATGCCCCATCATTCTGAGATGCTGGCGTTGCGGACGCTAATACTTCATCCTCGTCCAAAAACTCTGCAGCCAATCGCCTGAACTCAAGCTCAGCAAATACTTTGGCCAACTTTTTGCGGTCAGGCTTGCGTACTTTCAAATCATCCAGTGTCACAGGAAGTGGTGTTTGCTCATTCAAGGCCACCAGCTTATACGAAAGCCGAGCATCATCTGCATACGCAATCAGGTTTTCACGGCGCTTGTTCTGCCTGATTTCATGCGCATGACTTAAAACACCTTCCAAATCACCATAAGTATTAATCAATTCCAATGCCGTTTTGGGGCCAATGCCCGGCACACCAGGTATATTATCTGCGGCATCACCCGTAAGCGCTAACATATCTTGCACCCTGGCCGGCTCAACGCCCCACTTTTCCTTGACTTCATCCATGCCATATTCCTTACGGCGCATGGTATCCAGCATCCAGATTTTATCGCCAACCAACTGCATCAAATCTTTATCCGTGGAAACAATGGTCACATCCCAACCTTTGGCCTCAGCTTGCCTTGCCAATGTCGCAATCACATCATCGGCTTCATAATTCTGCACACAAATCCGCGCAAAATTAAAAGCATCGGTGACTTCAAAAATATAATCCCATTGCGCAGCCAAATCTTCAGGCATGGGTGGGCGATGTGCCTTGTATTCCGCGTACATCTCATTGCGGAATGTTCCACCCTTGGGGTCAAACACCACTGCCACATGCGTTGGACTCAAATCCTTGAGAATGGAGCGCACCATTTGCACATAGCCAAACACGGCATTGGTCGGCTGCCCTTTGGAGTTGCTTAAATGATGCTTTACAGCGTGGAAAGCACGAAAAACATAGTTGGGACCATCAATAAGAACTAAATGCGGCATAGACAATTCCTTGCATAAAAAGTGTAGCTATGATGAAGCGATATACAAAATCGTCAAATTTTAAGCAAACCAGGCCTGCTCCAGTTGCAATAGTTTCTTCTTAGCAGGCAAGCCACCCGCATAACCCACCAGAGAACCGTCCGAACCAATAATTCTATGACACGGAATCATGATGGATATTGCGTTCGCGCCCACTGCTGATGCCACGGCACGCACAGCCTTTTCATGACCTATGTCTTGCGATAGCCGCAAATATGACACGGTGGTACCATAAGGTATATTGATTAAGCCTTGCCACACTTGCTTTTGAAAATCCGTACCCACCATCAACAGCGGTACATCAAAGGTTTTGCGCTCTCG
>CAZLES010000190.1:0-1677 GCA_964558615.1 uncultured Zetaproteobacteria bacterium | reverse complement strand
ACCTTATAAAAATAGCAAGCGTACTTTGATGGTCTCCATGCAAATCAATTATGGTATCATGGGCTCTCAAGATGCAACAGGCGCAAAAATCAAGGCCAAGTATGACGCGTTTACGAGAAAGGTTGCGCCGGATTTGCAGCAAAAGCTCAAGGCTTATATCGGATTATAGCTTACCATGTGTTTTTGCGCTCACGCAAATCCTGGAACACTTCAAAGGCATCCATATTCGTCTTGTTTTCCTGATTGTATTGGCGAACAAATTCAGGGTTGCATGGGCGCAGGAAAGGGTTGGTTTGCTTTTCCAGCCCCAGGGTTGAAGGTATGGTAGGCTGTTGCTTCATGCGAGCTCGGGTGTCGTCTGAAATCCGTTTTTTTAACGCTTCATTATGTTTGTCCACTGCTTTGGCAAAGCGCAAGTTGGGTAAGGTATATTCATGAGCGCAATACACTTTCATATCATCTTTGAGCGCATAAAGCTTTTGCAAACTATCCCACATTTGAGCCATTGAACCCTCAAAAACACGGCCGCAACCTGCGCCAAAAAGGGTGTCGCCACAAAACAACGCATCATCGATGACAAAGGCAATATGCCCCAAGGTATGCCCGGGCAAATCCAGGGTGTGTATATTGAGGCTGCCTATGTTCAGGCTTGTCTCCGCTGGAACAGGGTAGCTAATTCCAGGGATGCGCGCGGCATCGTTAGCATTGGCAATTACTTCCACGCCATACTTCTCAATCAAGGCTTGGTTACCATCGGTATGATCCCAATGATGATGGGTATTTAAGATGTGAGTGGGTTGGATGCCTAGCGTTTCGCATGCTGTTTGCACAGAAGTTGCTAGAGCAGGGTCAACCACGCACACAGCATCTGAGTGACAATCCTGGACAAGATAAATATAGTTGTCATGAAGTGCGGGGATTTGATGCACAAGAAAATGGTTATGCTGGTATGTCCACATGCCGCTAGTGTAAATGGAGTTTGATAAATGTCACATGGGGAAGATGGTTCAACCAAGGCGGTAATCACAGCAGTGGTTGCCAATGGTCTGGTCACTATGGCCAAGTTTGTTGGCTTTGCTTTGTCTGGCTCTAGCGCACTGCTTGCTGAAGCCATCCACTCTCTCGCGGATACCGCGAATCAGGGTCTGCTTTATCTGGGTATCAAGCGCTCGCAGCGTGTAGCCGATGTAAAATATCATTTTGGTTATGGTCAGGAGCGCTATTTTTGGAATCTGGTTTCTGCGGTGACCATTTTTTTCTTGGGTTGTATCTACACCATCATGCACGCGCTAGAGCAGTTGAAACATGGACATGAGCCTGAAATGAGCTGGATTGCCTTTTGCATTATTGGCTTTGCCTTTATCATGGAGGGGTATTCACTTTGGGTCGCGCTTAAGGAGTTTACGCGCCAGCAGAAAGAAGAAAATATGGGTTTTATCCAATATATCAAAGAAACACGGGATCCGACAACGCTGGCTGTATTGATTGAAGATTCCGTGGCGGTATTGGGTTTGTTCTTTGCGCTTACGGGTATGGGTCTGGCCGCTTACACCGGTTCGGCATTGTTTGATATAGGAGCGGCGATTGGTATTGGTGTATTGATGGGGTTGCTTGCTTTTTTCCTTGCCGCAACCAACAAAAAGTATTTACTCAATGTGTCTGATGGTGAAATCAATA
>CAZLES010000189.1:0-1742 GCA_964558615.1 uncultured Zetaproteobacteria bacterium | reverse complement strand
TGGCTATGGATCATTTGCGCCAAAGCGTGGGTTTGCGTGGTTATGCGCAGAAAAACCCGATTCAGGAATACAAGCATGAATCATTTGCCTTGTTTAGTGCGATGCTGGAAAAGATTCGTGAGGAAGCGATTGTTTCTCTGTTTCGTGTTGAAGTACAAGAGCCAGAGCCCAAACCAGAGCCCGAGCCGGAACGGATAACATATCATGTTCAGGCCAAAGAACCTGAAGTTGCGGTGGAAACCTATCAACGCAAGGGTAAGAAAATTGGACGCAATGAGCCTTGCCCTTGTGGTTCAGGCAAAAAATACAAACAATGTCATGGTAAAAAGCGCTGATGCCTGTATTACCTAGCTCATTTGCGCCGCCTTTGCCTGTATCGGGCTTTCGAGTGGGAACCGCATCTTGTGGTGTGAAGTCAGCGGATTTGAAGGGAAAGCGCCAAGATTTAACCTTGATTGTGGCTGATGTACCAGCACAAGCGGCAGGTGTTTTTACACAAAACACTTTTCGTGCGGCATGTGTGGATTTAGGCGAACAGACTATACGTCATCATGCAACAAATATTCGTGCTATTGTTGCTAATGCTGGCAATGCTAATGCTGGTGTGGGTGAGATGGAACGGGTTTGGTCGCAGCAATTGATTGACTTGGGGGCGCAAGCTGCGGGCGTGGATACAAGCCAAGTGTTGTCTGCATCGACGGGTGTGATTGGCGAGCCTTTCCCGATTGAACGCATTGCTTCCACCATACACCAAGCGGCGGATTCGCTGGCAGAAGATAACTGGGTGCAAGCTGCAGAAGCGATTCGCACTACAGACACATTTGCCAAGTTTGCCTCACGTCAGTTTGAGCAAAACGGAAAAACCTATACCATCACGGGTATATGCAAAGGCAGTGGTATGATTCATCCAAATATGGCGACCATGCTTGCTTTTATTGTCACGGATGCACCCATTGCCGCAAAACCTTTGCAGGCGATATTATCATCCGTGGTTAACCGCTCATTCAACAGTATTTCTGTGGATGGGGATACATCCACCAATGATACGGTATATCTTTTGTCATCTGGCCTGGGTCTGGGTGATGATGAGGTGGATGATACCCAAGCTTTTGAGCAGGCCTTGCAGGATGTGGCGATTGAACTTGCGCAATTGATTGTGCGTGATGGTGAAGGGGTAACCAAGTTTGTCACCATTGAAGTGACTGGTGCTGAAGATGAGGAGCAAGCCAGGCAGGTAGGACGAACCATTGCGGTATCACCTTTGGTGAAAACCGCTTTTGCGGGCTCGGATGCGAACTGGGGAAGGATATTGATGGCCATAGGTAATAGTGGTGTACCAATTCAGCCTGATAAAGTTAGCTTAAAAGCCGATGATGTATTGATTTTGGAACATGGTAACCTGCATCCTGATTACAAGGACGAGATGGGGATGAAAGTGTTTTCACAGCAGGCATTTACATTGTTTGTGGATTTGGGGTTGGGTGATGCTTCAGCCAGGGTATGGACGGGGGATTTAACCCATGAATATATCGAAATTAATGCAGAATACAGAACGTAAGAACAAGGTGAGAGGAGAAGGGTATGAATGTATATAGTTTTACAGGACGCTTGGCACGAGATTGCGAGCAACGGTTTACGCAAAGCGGTATGGCGATTTGCTCATTTACTGTAGCCGTGGATTATGGTTTTGGTGACAATAAGGGTACGAATTGGATTCGTTGCTCATTGTTTGGCAAGCGTGC
>CAZLES010000188.1:0-1768 GCA_964558615.1 uncultured Zetaproteobacteria bacterium | reverse complement strand
TAGTCAAAGAAGGTTTTCAAGTCATGGTTTATACCAATGATGACCCCATTGTGGCAACTAAACTTGAAGATGTGGGTTGTGTAGCTGTGATGCCGTTGGGCAATCCGATTGGTTCAGGGCGAGGGCTAGCGAATCCTTTTAATATCCGTGTGATTAAAGAAAGAGCGAAGGTGCCGATTGTGGTGGATGCGGGCATAGGCACTGCTTCGGATGCGGCCAAAGCCATGGAGCTAGGGGCAGATGCTGTTTTAATTAATACAGCGATTGCCGAAGCCAAAGATGAATGTTTGATGGCAGAAGCCATGCGTGATGCTGTGCGCGCAGGTCGCAAAGCATTTTTAGCTGGGCGTATGCCTAAGCGTTCCTTCGCCAGTGCTTCATCGCCTACTGAGGGATATATCTGGGACTAAGGTGTTGGCTATCTTGTAGGGATGGCTTACCTATTGCGCGCTAACAGTATTACAGCACTTTGGAAGCATCAGCTTTTCTCTAAATAGGATTTAGGGCTACTTAATCTTGCGAAGCAGGATATTACATGCGCCGCCACCGCTTTGGCTGGAAAGTGTGGCGATAAGTATGGCATGGGAAAATGAACCATGAGCCAACCATTGAAATGTAAAATCCTTGAGTACGGATGTTTGGTTTTTGGAATGTTTGCCTTTGCCATGCACCACGCATAAGTATCGAATTTGCTGGGCAAGAGCACGGTTAAAAAAATCAACCAATGCTTGTTCGGCTTGGGCTTGCGTATGCCCATGCAAATCAAGCTCATGTTTGATGTTCATATTAGCTAGCTTTTTGATGTCTTTACTGGAGACACCATCCGCCCGTAAAAGAAAAGCTTCAGCCTGCTGCGGGCGAAGATTTTGCTGTTGTGTATGCTGATGCTGCTGTGCACCTTTTTCTTTTAATTGACGCAGGATATGATGTTTCTTTTGAGGTTTACTACTGGTTACACGTTGCTCAGCCTTAGATAAGGGTGTGACCTTACCCATCATTTGCGCAAATAAATCCTCGTCGCTCATAGTAGTTTACAAATATTCATCACGCTGAGGTCTACCCATCAATGCCTTAAGGGCTTGTTTTGGCGATGTTTTACCTTGTAAAACCTCGTACACAGCTTGTGTGATGGGCATATCAATGTGATGTTTTTTAGCGAGTTGAATTGCTGCTACAGCAGTTTTTTCACCTTCCACAACTTGCCCCACATATTTGCGCGCTTCTTCGGCATTTAGGCCTGATGCTAATGCCATGCCCATTTTACGGTTTCGAGACAAGCTCCCCGTACATGTCAAAAGCAAATCGCCAAGCCCCGATAAGCCAGCCATAGTCTCAGCTTGACCACCGCAAGCTTCAGCCAGCCTAGAAATTTCCGCAATACCGCGCGTGACCAGCGCTGCCATGGCATTATGCCCCAAGTGCATGCCTTCAGCCATGCCCGCAGCAATGGCAATAATGTTTTTCAGCGCGCCACCCAAGGCCACGCCTACCAAATCAGTGCTGGTGTAAACCCTGAAATTACTGCTATTAAAAATTTGTGACATATGACGAGCCAGCTGTATATCAGCAGCGGCTAGTGTAATGGCGGTGGGTTTACCCATTGCCACTTCTGCGGCAAAGGATGGACCTGATAAAAGTAGGGTGCGTTTTTTACCTACAAAACGAATCAATAATTCATCCACACGCTCTAAAGTGTCAGGGTTGATACCTTTGTTGGCAGCAATCACAGGGTGTTCATATTCACGCAAACGTATGAGCGCTGTTTCCG
>CAZLES010000187.1:0-1775 GCA_964558615.1 uncultured Zetaproteobacteria bacterium | reverse complement strand
TATCTGAAACGCCCATTCAAGCCGCGCCACCTATCATTGAAGCGCCCAAACTATCACGCGAGGACAATGCGGCGCTACATTTAAGTATTTTGCGTAATGAAGTGGACAATATGACGCAAGTGGGGTTCTTTGGCGCTTTGTTCTCCGAGAATGAGGAACTGCAACAGACCTTGATGCAGGATATTGAACTATTCTTGGCCATTTACAGTGATTTACCTATCGCTTCCGAAGCCTTGCTGCTCAAAGGGCAAATACTTGCCAAACAAAACCATCCCGAAGCTGCTGTAGTGGTATGGCTGCAAACCATGTATGAATTTCCCAAATCAGATGCGGCGCTTAAAGCCAAACGCAGTATTTTAGATACTATCAAAAGCGATTGGGATGATGAAAGCGATGTGATACAAGCCATCATCAAGCATGTGCCCAGCAAAGATATTGCGTCACGCTTACGCGGCCTTATCAATCAACTTTATCCTATCAACGACCAGGATATTGTGCAGGCTCTAACCTTGCTGCAACTTGATTTTCTCAAGCGCTTTTCTGATGACCCACATGCTGATGAAGTACAAATCCTGCTGGCGCACAACCTGGGCGCTGAATCGGCGGAAAGCGGGATCTTTGGTTTTAGAAAGCTGCTTACCCTATATCCTGAAAGCAGCTATCGTGCTGAAGCCATGCTTGCCATTGCCGATTTACAGCGGATGCGCTTAAAGGAATATCAAAAGGCTGCAGACAACTATAAAATATTGATTGCTCACTACCCAAGCCATAAGCTTACCAAGCTGGCATATAAAAACCTTGCCTTAACCCAAGCAGAGCACCTCAAGCAATATAAACAAGCCATTCAAACTTATGCAAAAATTGTTGAGCTATATCCTGAAGATCAAGTGAGCCTCAAAGCTTTGCAAAACATGGCTAGGCTACAAAGAAGTAAAACCGATGAGCCTGAGCAAGCTATTGCCACGCTTCGTAAACTGGCAACCATGTTCCATGGCTTTGAAGCGACCGAAGCCTTGCATGATGCAATTAAAATTGCTGAAAGAAAGCTGAAAGATGACAAGCTTGCTTTTGAAATTCGTCAGCAGTTGGTCAAGGATTATCCGCAAAGTGATGAAGCTCCAAAAGCCTTGTTTGCCATGGCAGAATATGCAGAAAAATCAGGCAATACTGATCAAGCCAAAGCTTTATACACCAAGCTTATCAATCAATACCCAAGTGAGAAAAGCCTAGTTCGCAAAGCTCGTGAACGCATCTAAATCTATAAAACTGGTTGTTGATAGCTTTGTTTGGGGTGCAGAACAAGCTTTTGCGCCTTTGGGTGAATTAAGCTTACTACCGCATCAAAGCATCAATGCGCAGGCTATCCAAGATGCGGATGTGTTGATAACTCGCTCATCCACGCCAATCAACTCAACTTTGCTGCAAGACTCATCCGTTCGCTTTGTCGGCACGGCAACCATTGGTGATGACCATGTGGATAAAGCCTATCTCAAAGCGCAAAACATTGCCTTTTCATCAGCAGCAGGCAGCTCCACTGAATCAGTGGTTGAATATATGTTATCTGCTTTTTTCACCTTGGAAAACATGGGCAACTTATCGTTTTCAAACGATAAACTAGGTATTATTGGTGTGGGTCGCATTGGTAGCCTGCTAGATAAAGCATGTGGCAAACTGGGTTTACAAACATTACTCAATGACCCGCCTCGGGGCTTAAAAACTAGCCTTGATGAAGTGTTGGAAACTGCCGATATTTTAACCCTGCATACCCCACTCAC
>CAZLES010000186.1:0-1783 GCA_964558615.1 uncultured Zetaproteobacteria bacterium | reverse complement strand
CGTCCAGTAAAAGCCTCTAAACTTTCATCTTCATCCTTAGATATCGGTTCGCCAACCACAACAATACCTTGAGAAAAGGGCATGGGGATGTAAAACCTGTCCCAGGATGACAAGCGCTTAAAGCGACTGCTGGCATAACATACCGGGACAACAGGCAAACCAGATTTCATACTGATTTGTGCTATGCCAGGCTTGACCTGCTCGGCTGGCCCTCGTGGACCATCTGGTGTAATGCCTGGTGATAACCCTTGCCTGGCCTGGCGAATCACATCCAGTAAAGCCTTCGCCCCGCCTTTGCTTGATGAGCCTCTTGAGGCCATCAAGCCAAACCTGGCAAATACAGCCGCAATCAATTCACCATCTCTATGCTCTGAAATCACCAAAGGCCCATGCCACTTGCCAAGTAAAAAAGGCATCAGTAACAGGCGAGCATGCCAGCAACTGATAATACAGGGTGTATTCTCAGGGCGTACAGGGGAGCCAATATATTGCCAGCGAATAGAGATGCGTAAAAACCGTATGATTTGGCTAACAAGAAAAACGATGCAATGGTCTTTAATGCTCATAAAGACGGTTTAATCACCAAATTGAAGTTCGTACAATTCGGCGTAAATACCACCTTGCTCAAGCAAGGCATCATGTGAACCTGTTTGTACAATTTTACCTTCATCAAGCACGATAATTTTATCAGCATTGCGAATGGTGGATAAGCGATGCGCAATCACAATGGCAGTACGCCCTTGCATAAGTTTATCAATCGCTTGTTGCACCAAACGCTCCGATTCGGTATCCAAGCTGCTTGTTGCCTCATCCAGCACTAGAATCGGTGCATTCTTCAATAATGCTCTAGCTAAGCTTAAGCGTTGGCGCTGCCCACCTGATAGGATAACACCACGTTCGCCCACCAAGGTGTTATAACCTTGTGGTAGCTTTTCAATAAACTCGTGCGCGTTGGCAATTTTGGCAACCTTAATCACCTGATCAAGGTCAATATTTTCATGACCATAAGCGATATTATGTAATACAGTATCGTTAAAAAGCACGACTTCTTGGGTGACCAAGGCCATATTTGCTCTTAAATCCGCTTGGGTGACATCACGAATATCACAACCATCAATGCGAATGCTTCCCTTGCTTGGATCCATAAACCGCAAAATCATATTGGCTAAGGTTGTTTTACCAGCGCCACTGCGGCCAACAAGGGCAACCACTTCACCCTTTTGAATAGTTAGATTGATATTTTGTAGCACAGGTTTTTCAGCTTGAGGATAAGTTAGGCTAACACCATCAAATGTGATGCTTTGCTGAAAAGGTTTCATAGGTTTGGGATTTTCTGGATCTTGAACATCCACAGGCGCATCTAAAATTTCAAAAATACGTTCTGCTGCCGCCAAGCCCTGCTGAATTTCATTGTTGGCTCGGGATAAGCGGCGAACGGGATCGTATAACATCAATAAAGATACAATAAAAGCCATCAGCATGCCTGCTGTAGCCTTACCATCAGCAACTCTTAGACCACCATATAATAAAATACCCGCCACACCCAATCCAGCCACCATTTCCATTACAGGGAAGGAAAGCGCTTGTACTTTCATAGCTTTGACTTGATTTTTCATAAATTCTTTCGCAATAGCCTTGAAGCGTTTACGCTCATAATTTTCCATGCCAAACGCTTTCACCACACGAATACCACCAATGGTTTCTTCCACCAAACTGGACATATGGCCCATAGATACCTGCCCATCGTAGCTAGCTTGGCGCATACGCTGGCCAAAGCGAACCA
>CAZLES010000185.1:0-1820 GCA_964558615.1 uncultured Zetaproteobacteria bacterium | reverse complement strand
ATTTTCCCATCTTCAAGCGCATCCATGGCTTTGGCAATGCGGTTCAATGGCGTTGTAATGGTGCGGCCAATCCAAGCAATAATCGCAACAATAGCGGCAATAGCCAAAATAAGCGCTAGCCAAAAAAACATAGCTTGGCTATCAAGCACTTGAACATGCTTTTCGTTTAATGAAGCAATATGCGCACTCAAAAGGTTATGCACAGCATCCAACTCAGGTAACATTTCCTTTTGATATATTTGCTCCAACTCTTGCTGCACTTGACCAAGGTGCAAAATATGTGCTTCAAAACGCATAAAAAGGTCGTGGTAAGTTTGCATCTTTTGCCGCAATGTTTTTTTCATCGCGGCTGGTAAATTGGCTTGCTTAAGTAGTTGGTAAAAATGTTGTACTTCATCCTTAAATTGGTTCACATAAGTTAAATCAAGCCGTTGCATAAAATCTTTTTCGTGGCGACGCAAGGAAAGCATGGACACCAGCAACTCAGCATTTTTTACAGCTTTTAATTTATGCTCAACATCATGAATACTATCCCGAAACTGGCCTACCAAGCCCTCATTCTCATTAAAACCTAATGCTTCTCTATCAGGAACAACCGATAAAAACACTGTGTCAAACCGCTGCATTTTCTTTTTCAGGTCGTCTGCTTTTTGCTGCATCGCAGGCGAAGGCAATGTTTGAGCAAGCTTGTCCAAGGTTTCATCATTACGCTGGCTATATTCCTGCCATTTGGCTTTGGCTTGTTTATCACCAAACTTCAAATACCGTGCTGTACTTTCGTTTTCGATAAATAAATCACCCACCAACATATCCAAGTCTTCCATGACTTTCGTGCTTTGTGTGTATTGATCAACTACTTCTTCAACAGTATTTAACCCGCTATGATGAATATACCCTGATACTAGCATCCCCAATGCGGCAACACCGCCAATCAAGCGTAAACGCCCTACAATAGTGAGTGTTGCGAACCATAGCTTTAATTTTTTCATCATTGCCTCCAGCTTGTACTTGGTGTGTTTTTCCTTGGTGTTTTACCCTTTAGCAAAAGCAATGCCATAAAATATATTAAGCCGTGATAACACCATGCCTGATAGCAAGGCGTGTGATGTCTGCAAGGTTGTTCGCGCGCATTTTTTTCATGATATTGGTGCGATGTACCCCCACCGTTTTGGGGCTAAGGTGCAATAAGGATGAAATCGACTGAACCGAGTGCCCATCTGCCAATGCTGCAAATACTTCAAATTCTCTAGGACTTAAAATATCAATTGGATCGCCATCACCCGATATGTTGGACACTGCCAAGTCATGTGCCAACGATGCTTCGATGTATGAGCGACCCCTGTCAATAAAACGTATTGCCTTAATCAGTTCATCAGGCTCTGCCATTTTAGTAAGATAGCCTTTAACACCAAGCTTCAATGCCCTGGCCACATAGGTTTGGCTATCATGCATGGTCAACATCATGATTTTTGCCTTGTTATCATATTCCAGTATATGCCTGGCGGCAGCAAGACCACCCATGCCAGGCATAGAAATATCCATGATCACCACATCAACAACTTGCTTACGGTAAGCTTGGTAGGCTTGCTCCCCTGTTTCCGCCTCAAGCTCCACTACAATATCAGGCACGCTCTGCAAAAGTTGCTTAAAGCCATTGCGTACCATAGGGTGATCATCGCACAGCAGCACTGTGATGGCATGAATAGCCATATTTATTTATCCACCTTCAATGTTGCTAGGGCTTGCTCTGCCAGCATCACAATACTTTTGGCTACAGGATAGGTTTGCCTGCCCTCACTCTGCCTGCACATCAATTGGGC
>CAZLES010000184.1:0-1847 GCA_964558615.1 uncultured Zetaproteobacteria bacterium | reverse complement strand
ATGGTGAATCCCTGGTGGATATGCCGATGTACAAAAGAGCGCGTCAAGGGGTTGGCTATTTACCGCAAGAAGCCAGTGTGTTTCGCAAGCTTACCGTGCGAGAAAACCTGTTGGCGATTTTTGAGACATTGGACATACCCCAGGCACAAATGCACGAGGAATTAGATGCTTTGCTGGCAGACTTTGGTCTGGAAGCTGTGCAAGAGCAAAAGGCATACACCTTGTCGGGGGGGCAGCGGCGGCGTACGGAAATTGCCCGCTGCCTGGTGACAAAACCCAAATTTGTCTTGCTGGATGAGCCTTTTGCCGGTGTTGACCCCATTGCTGTGGAGGATATTCAGGGTATTATCCAGGATTTGCGGGAAAAAGGCTATGGTATTTTGATTACCGATCATAATGTTCGGGAAACACTAAGCATTTGCGACCGTGCCTATTTGATGACGGAAGGTGAAATTTTGGTGCAGGGTTCGGCAGAAGAAATTGTCAGCAATGATGATGCGCGGCGATTATACTTTGGCGAAAGTTTTAGTTTGTAGGTGATATATGTCAGAGAACACCCATAGCCCTATCATTATCGCCATGACAGGCGCGTCAGGCGCGCCTTATGCCTTGCGCCTGATTCAGCGACTGGTTCAACAAAACATTTCGTTGCACTTGTTGATTTCCGACGCCGCGCGCGTGGTCCTGGAGCAGGAGTCGGGGCTTGTTTTAAGTGGCAGCCTTGATGATATGGCAAAAGAACTGGCTGATTTTACTGGTGTGAATGCCCAATATCTTACATGCTGGGGCAGTCAAGACTGGATGTCACCTGTAGCTTCAGGGTCATCAGACATGCGGGATATGGTGGTTGTTCCCTGTTCCATGGGCTCATTGGCAAGAATTGCTACTGGCGCATCAAGCAATTTGATTGAGCGAGCAACGGATGTGATGCTTAAAGAGCGTAAAAACCTAATTCTTGTACCTCGTGAAACACCGTTGTCTGAAATTCATTTACGGCATATGTATAACCTGTCCAAAATGGGCGTGCGTATCATTCCAGCCATGCCAGGGTTTTATCATGAGCCGAAAAGCATTGATGATTTGGTGGATTTCATGGTAGACAGAATCATGGATCATCTGGGTGTGAATGATGGTGCAAACATACGTTGGGGAAGTGAGGAGTAAGCAATGGCGGTAGATAGCAAAACACTGGATGATATTGCGGAAAAAATCGCGTCAGGCATTAAAATGCTTGGTGGCGTAAAAACTGGCGCGGAAGCCCAGATTCGGAGCATTGTTGAAAGCGCTCTGGCACATTTTGATGTGGTTACGCATGAACGCATGGAAGTACAGGAAGCCATGCTCAAAAAAGCGCGTGAAGATTTGCAAAAGATGGAAGAACGTATTGCCAGACTGGAAGCACAGCTTAAAGGGTAAATGAGTCATGTTGGCGCGATTAGCCAGCGCATCGCTCCGCGGGCTTGAGGCGGAAGCTGTTGATGTTGAAGTGGATTTATCGCGGGGTATGCCCTCATGGAGTCTGGTGGGCTTGCCCGATGCGGCAGTTCGTGAAGCAAGAGACAGGGTTCGCGCAGCACTTCTAAACTCCAATTTTGAGTTTCCGTTACGTCATATCACGGTCAATTTAGCACCCGCGGACAGGCGTAAGGATGGCTCATATTTTGATTTGCCTTTGGCTATAGGCTTGTTGCTGGCTTCAGGTCAAATCAAGGTGGATAACGCAAGCACATTGCCATTTATGGTAGGTGAGCTGGCATTGGATGGCCGCTTGAACCCGGTTACTGGCGTGCTGCCACTTGCGATATTCGCACAATCTCAAGGGTTCAAACAAATGATAGTACCGCTTG
>CAZLES010000183.1:0-1859 GCA_964558615.1 uncultured Zetaproteobacteria bacterium | reverse complement strand
ATACCCATATTAAAGGTGCGATAAGCTTCATTTTTTTCGACATCCGCGAAATTCAGTAGATACTCAAAGACTGGAGGAATACCCCATGAAGATGTATCCACGGTCACCGCCAAATCATCGCCTAAAATACGCTCAAGATTATCAAACATACCACCTCCCGTGATATGCGAGAAACCGTGTATTTCAAGGCCACTTTTCATCAGCGCATTAATGGAAGGTACATACAAGCGGGTTGGCGCCAAGACTTTATCAATCGCCTTGCTACCATCGGATAATGTATCGTTGACCATATCTGCTTTGCCCAGTTCAAGCAGCTTGCGCACCATGGAGAAACCATTGGAGTGTGGGCCATTGGATGCAAGGCCAAGCACCACATCACCATCGGCAATGGTAGAGCCATCCACCATTTTAGGTTTATCCACCACACCCACACAGAACCCACCAATATCATAATGACCTGGTGCATACATGCCAGGCATTTCAGCTGTTTCGCCGCCAATAAGCGCACATTCACAAGTTTTGCAGGCATCAGCAATGCCTTCAACCACGCCCGCAAGGGTTTCACCTTTAAGTGTGCCTGTTGCCAAGTAATCGAGGAAGAATAATGGTGCTGCGCCAAGGGCTGCCAAGTCGTTCACGCACATGGCAACCGCATCAATACCAGCCACATGCGGCCTGTCATACTCCTGAAGCAGCAACAGTTTTGTACCCACGCCATCCGTGCCCGAAACAAGCACAGGCTCCTGCATATTGGAAAAATCAGGCTCAAACAAGCCACCAAAACCACCAAGCCCTGCCAAAACTTCAGGACGCATGGTGCTATTTACAGCCTGTTTAATGCGGCCAACAAACGCGTTGCCAGCATCAATATCTACGCCACAATCGGCATAGCTTAGTTGCGCTTTAGGCTTAGACATCCAAGTTTCTCACTTTTAAGGCGTTAGCTTGGATAAAGTCGCGGCGTGGCTCCACAGCATCACCCATAAGCGTTGAGAATGTTTCATCCGCAGACACCACATCTTCTAAAGTAACACGCAACAATATGCGGTTTTCAGGGTCTAGCGTGGTTTCCCAAAGTTGTTCAGGGTTCATTTCGCCTAGACCTTTGTAGCGTTGGATGTTTAAGCCACGACGTCCTTCTTTATCAATCAGTGCTGATACATCATCATAGGTATTGATTTCCCAACGTTTATCTCCCGAAGCGACATATGCACCTTTGCCCACAGATGCTTGCGCATTGTTGCATAGCTTTTGTGCTTCAATGAACTCTGCCGTAGATACCAAATCAATATCCAAGCGTGAGATTTTGGTGCGACCATGATCTCGGCGTTCAAACTGCACCCAATATGCACCCAAATCAGCATCTTTATAAATACGATATTTCAAGGCTTCATCAGCTCGAGACTCTGCGGCAAAGGTCTCCATCAGGCCATCCAAATGTTTGGTCAGGCGCTCTTTATCGCGCATCATGGCAGCAGACATTTTCTTACCTTCCACAAGCAACTTGAGTACGCGGCTATCCACGCGCTGTGAAAGCCTGAGCATCAAGGCATGCAGGCGATTGATGCTACGCACAAAGGTTTGAAAGCGCTCAGTTGTCATTGCGCCTTTTTTCGCGCTCTCATGGTATTCCTTGTCCACAATACCCTGCTCCAGCAAAAATTCTTTAAGCTCGTCATCATTGGAGATATAGCGGTCTTTTTTGCCGCGAGTGACACGATACAGTGGTGGTTGAGCGATATACAAATAACCACGTTCAATCAATTCAGGCATTTGGCGATAAAAGAATGTGAGCAACAAAGTTAAAATATGCGCGCCATCCACATCGGCATCCGTCATAATCACTACTTTATGGTAAC
>CAZLES010000182.1:0-1880 GCA_964558615.1 uncultured Zetaproteobacteria bacterium | reverse complement strand
ATTTTGCTGTCATACCGAAGAAACCTGCAATCATCATCCAGACAATCGCCCCAGGGCCACCAATAATAATGGCAATGGCAACGCCTGCGATATTGCCCAAACCCACGGTGGCTGAAAGGGCGGTGGTTAAAGCTTGAAAGGGGGTAACTTCACCTTTGTCATCCGCCGTTCGATATTTGCCGCGAATAATGGCAAAAGCATGGCGCATCATGCGCACATTGATAAAACCAAAGCGAAAGGTTAAAAATATAGCGCCTGTGGATAACCAAGCCACGATAAAAGGAAACTCTGCATCCACAGGGAATATGCTTAATACGTTATAGAAAAGGACAGTTGCCAGCACACTATTGATATCACCAAACAAGGCATCCACAGCATTGGCTTCACCTGCAAATGCCATATCAGATGTGGAAAACAAACCTGTGAGCATGATACCTAATCGTAGAAACTTTTGTTGATAAAGCATAAAAGCTACCTCTTATATTGATATAAACGATAAGTCGCCAAGGCCTGTTAACACTAATTCTGCTGGCCTGCGGGCTGCGCTCCAAATGGGGGCACTCGGCTGTTTCTCGGCATTCATTTGGAACCACCAAACTTCACGCCTCGCGCCTTGATTGGCCTCATTTGGTGCAGCAGCGACAACATCATCATTGGTATTAACAGGCCCTAGTCTGCCAATGCTTGGCATAGTCGCAAGTAATTCAAACTTTGCGTGTCGATGAATGTCAGGCATTGCATATCAGCTTTAGCCATTTACGATACGTGCATGAAAGTTTTGTTTCGTTGGCTTTTTTTATCGTCTTTTGAACGTGTTTTTGCTATTGCTGTTGCGGTAACACTTATTTTTATGATTGGGGAATCCATAGATAAGGCACGGTATCTTGGTGATGGTATGGATGTACCGCTACTCTTTGAGTATCTGATACTAAAAAGTCCGTTCATGATTTCTGAACTGATGCCTGTGATTGTGTTGATTGGTGTATCAATTTATGTGCTGGAGATTTCGCACTATCATGAGTTGGTTGCCCTGCATGCTTCCGGGATTACATTTGTGTCTATTCTCAAGCCTTTACTAGCGGTGGGAGCGGCATTTGGCGTGTTGATGTTTGCGGCAGGAGAGTGGCTTGAGCCTTGGGTTAATCCGAAGTTAAACGAGATAGAAAGGGTACATATTGAGAAAGAAGAAGCGCTAAAACAGGGGGTACAATGGCTGCATGAGGACAACACCTTTATACGCTTAACACCGCTGACACAGCATTATTTTGCCATGCTGATGGTAAAAAGGGATGCGCAAGGCTTGTGGCAGGAGCGTATAGACGCAAGCAAGGCTTTTTATGCTGATGGACAATGGCACTTGGAGCAGGTTTACCTTAGCCAGCCCAATGCCAACGGCGGGTTTGCGACACAATATTATCCCAGCCTACAAATAGCTTCGGAGCTTAGTCCACAAACCGTGGCTGCGCCTGATCCAAGGGATATGCGCTGGTTGGAACTGTATCGCTTTGAGAAGGCGTTGGCGGACGCGGGGCTGGAGTCTGGGCAATACCTGTATCGTCTGTATAAAAAAATTGCGGCGCCTTTAAGTTGTATCATCATGGTTTTGCTTGCATACAGTTTATGCGCCAGTAAAGGTGAACGTATAGGCTCAACCTCTCGGGGGTTGATGCTCGCAATCAGCGCAGGTGTGTTGTATTATGTAACAAACTCTGCTATTGAAGTGTTGGCAACGGGTGGGGAGTTGCCTGTTTTATATGCTGTATGGTTACCCAACCTTCTGTTCTTGGGGTTATCGGGTTACTTGCTCTTAAAGCAAGAAGGTTATTAGGGCCTGTTAACACTAATTCTGCTGGCGTCGATTCGGCCATTTTTTCGTTTCT
>CAZLES010000181.1:0-1913 GCA_964558615.1 uncultured Zetaproteobacteria bacterium | reverse complement strand
TATTGCGAGCCAAAATCCAGAATAAGAATTTTATCTTTATGATCTGTCACGAATTAAGACTCCAAACGATAATTTGGAGCTTCTTTGGTGATGGTCACATCATGCACATGCGACTCTCGCAAGCCCGCACCCGTAATGCGAACAAATTTTGCTTTTTGGTGCATATCTTCAATCGTTGCCGCACCCACATAACCCATTGCCGCTCTTAATCCACCAACCAACTGATGCAAGGTATCACCAATGGGGCCTTTGTATGCCACTCGCCCTTCAATACCTTCTGGCACCAGCTTCATGGCCTCATCCACATCGCCTTGAAAATAGCGATCCTTGCTGCCCAGTGCCATGGCCCCAATTGAGCCCATACCACGGTATGCTTTATATGTTCTGCCCTGGAACAAAATCTTTTCGCCAGGCGCTTCATCCGTACCCGCAAACATGGAACCAAACATGCAGGTTGACGCGCCTGCTGCAATGGCTTTGGCAAAATCTCCTGAAAACTTGATACCACCATCACCAATTACGGGAACACCAGCACTAGCCGCCATATTCGCACATGCCATAATCGCTGATAATTGAGGAACGCCTACACCAGCCACCATACGCGTGGTGCAAATCGAGCCTGGGCCAATACCCACCTTCACCGCATCCGCGCCCGCATCAATCAAATCTTTGGTGGCTTCTGCCGTGGCAATGTTGCCACCAATAATTTGCACATCATCACCATATTGTTTTTTCAAATCCTTAATTTGCTGAATCACACCCTGCGAATGACCATGCGCGGTATCCACAACTACCGCATCCACACCTGCCTCACGCAAAGCTTCAAACCTGCCCATTTCTTTTTCGCCCACGCCCACAGCAGCAGCAACAAGCAACCTGCCCAAATCATCACGCACAGCATTCGGATGCTCGGATGCCTTTTCAATATCGCGCACGGTCATCATGCCACACAGCCCACCCTTGCCATCAATCATGGGCAGCTTTTCGATTCTATGTTCACGAAATAATTTTTTACATTGTTGGATGCTTGTTCCTGAAGTAATGGTGATAAGTTTGTCTCGTGGTGTCATCATATCGGATACACGCTTGCGACTATCCTGCTCAAATCGTATATCACGATTGGTAATGATACCGCTTAGTTTCCCGTCATGATCCAACACGGGAAAGCCTGAAAAGCCATGTGTTCTCGCAAGCTGGCGCACCTCTTCCAAAGTCATGTCCTCTTTTGCCGTGAGCGGGTCTTGCACCACACCTGCTTCATAGCGCTTCACTTTGCGAACTTCATCAGCTTGTTGCTCTGGTGTCAGATTTTTATGAATCACGCCAATACCGCCTTCTTGTGCCAGGGCAATGGCAGTACCTGATTCGGTCACGGTATCCATGGCCGCGGAAACAACAGGAATATTCAATGATATGTTACGGGTAAAGCGTGAGGCTGTTTGTACGGTCGCGGGGAGCACATGACTGGCCTGAGGTACAAGCAACACATCATCAAAAGTGTATGCCTCCTCAATTATATTTCCTGAAAGCGGGGTTAATGAAGACACTGACTTCCTCCTGAACTTGAAGTCAGCCGCATACTATAAAACAACGAACATTAAACAAGTTTCAATAATGCGGAGGGGGTGCTTCTTGCTCTGGTACAGCTTGCTCTGATTCCGTATGATTAACATAGCTTTGAAATTGCAACAATGCTTGTTCAAGCTTGTCAATTTGATGTTGCTGCGCAATTAACACTTCATTCAGCTCTTGAATCAAACGCTCCTGATAAGATATTTTTGTTTCTACAACTTCCAATCTTGTATCCATACCATTTTCCATATTCTTAGACATGCGCTACATCACACCTTTAATGCCATCACTGATGGATGATTGAGCTCTTCATCCTGATGAAAGCCTTGCACCAACAATAC
>CAZLES010000180.1:0-1922 GCA_964558615.1 uncultured Zetaproteobacteria bacterium | reverse complement strand
AAATTCGGGTCAAAGCATCCACTTTATGGCGGCCGCTGACCATCCAATAACGCTGGCGAATGGTCATCGCAGTCGATGTTTTGGTTTTAATTGTGATATGAACAGGTTTGTTCAGGTAATTATTGGTGATTTTACGAATTTGTGACGGCATGGTTGCTGAAAATAAAGCAATTTGACGGGTTGGTGGCGTTTGCTCAAGCACCCACTCTACATCATCAATAAAACCCATGCGCAACATTTCATCGGCTTCATCCAAAATCAATGTTTTGAGATTATCCAACTTCAAGGTTTTGCGGCGCATATGATCCATCACACGCCCTGGTGTGCCCACCACAACATGCACACCGCGCCTTAATTGTTTCAATTGCCCATCATAACTTGCGCCACCATAAATCGGTAATACATGAAAACCTTTCATATGTTTGGCATATTTCTGAAATGCTTCTGCCACTTGAATCGCAAGTTCGCGGGTTGGCGCAAGCACCAACACTTGTGGGTTCTTTTGGCTCAAATCAATTTTGGACAATACTGGGAGTGCAAATGCAGCGGTTTTACCCGTACCCGTTTGCGCCTGACCCAACACATCTCTACCTTCTACAACATGTGGGATAATTTCTGCTTGAATGGGTGATGGTTTTTCATAACCCACATCATCCAGGGCTTTGAGAATGGCCGGGCTTAAACCCAGCTCCTTAAAGGTGATTTCCGAAGTGTTTTCGGGTATCGTTTCTGTTACTTCTGACATTTTTCTTTTATTTCCTGACGTTCAAGTCTTTTGACTTTTATAAATTTGTCTTTCAAAAACATACAGCAAACCGCTGATTGAAATCAATCAACATCACCATTGATTTATGTTTTCAAAGGGATATTTGCAAAAAACTGCTTATATCTCCACGTGTACGCCACATTTTCATCCGCTTTCGCGTGATAAATCTTGTGTTGACGTGAAGACCAGGATTAAAAATTTATATCGCCATTTCACATGCGCACAACAGACTAATGCGCTGCAATATAACGAGTGTCTAAGAAATTGATACAAGAAAATTGTGAACAAACTTTAATCATCAAGCATTTCTCTGATTTCTATCTGGCTGCTCACCTTGCAACTTAGAGTATAGGTCATCACTCTAGCCGTATTTTCTGTCCATGGTGACATAGCCTGGAATCCGCTCAAAATCTTTAAGCCAACGTTGAATACCTGGATACTTTGACAACTCAAACCCACCTTCATCGGCAATATGCGTGTAGGCATACAAGCTAATATCTGCGAGAGTAGGCTTCTTGCCCAAGAAAAATGTATGCCTTTGCAGGTGCTGTTCCATCACCGCTAGTGCCTTATGCCCTCCTTCCTGCTTCCCATAATACTCCGCTTCTCTATCTGCGGGTAACCCTAGATATTTATTGATATAACGTGCGGTCGCGATATATGGCTCATGGCTATATTGCTCAAAAAACTGCCACTGTAACATTTGAGCTTTTTCATGGTTATCAATGGGTATAAATGATGAACCTTCCGCCAAATAATTTAAAATCGCGTTCGATTCCCACAAGTAGTGATTGTTTTCTATACTTAACACGGGTATTTTGGCATTGGGGTTCATGGCCAAAAATGGCTCGGCATGTGTTTCTCCTGCGAGAATATCAACATGCACCCATTCATGTTCAATACCCAAGAACTGCATAAGTAATTTAACCTTGTAACAATTCCCGGATAGCATATCACCATAGAGCTTATACATTTTGCTCTCCTAATCCGTATGCCCGTGTTTCATCTGGCTAACCTGATGAATCCGATTGGCGGGAAATGCTAATTGTTCCAACAAATATGCTTTGAAGTCATCAGGAAAATCATGCTTATCCAAAGCCACTTTCATACAAGTCAGCCATGCTTTTGCATCTTCGGCTGTGATTTTCAAATGTTG
>CAZLES010000179.1:0-1951 GCA_964558615.1 uncultured Zetaproteobacteria bacterium | reverse complement strand
TGAAGCGCTCGGTGAAAGGTGAAGTGGTGTCGTCCACGTTTGATGAGCCACCACAGCGCCATGTGCAAGTGGCTGAGATGATGATTGAACGAGCCAAACGTCTGGTTGAGCATGGTAAGGATGTGGTGATTCTTCTGGACTCCATTACCCGTTTGGCAAGGGCATATAATATTGTTTCCCCATCATCGGGCAAGGTATTGTCGGGCGGTGTGGATGCCAATGCGCTGCATAGGCCAAAGCGCTTTTTTGGCGCAGCACGTAATATTGAAGGCGGCGGCTCTTTGACCATTATTGCCACGGCTTTGGTGGATACGGGTAGCCGTATGGATGAAGTAATTTTTGAAGAGTTCAAAGGTACGGGTAATATGGAGATTCACTTGAATCGCCAGCTTGTCGCTAAGCGCACATTCCCTGCCATTGATGTGGCATCCAGTGGCACTCGCAAGGAAGAGTTGTTGGTAGACCCTGCAGAGCTTTCAAAAATGTGGGTCTTGCGCCGTATTATGGCACCCATGGATACTGTAGGCGCGATGGAATTTTTGCTGGATAAACTTAAGGCAACCAAAAACAATGCTGAATTCTTTGAGTCGATGAACAAATAGGGGACATGGGCAATATCATGCTGGATATGTGTGTGTGCTTGCTATCACGAGGTATAAAGCTATTATGCCCACCCTTTTTAAGGTTACAGGAGATTGGATATGGGTAAATCAACACAATTTATCATTGCAGGCAATTGGAAAATGAATGGTTTGCTTGATGAAAGTCTGGCATTTGTCGATGCCTTGAGTGATAACCCCAATCCTGACGCAGTGGAGATGGCAATCATGCCGCCTTACACCCTGCTTCATTCCCTGGCCAAGGCGTTTGCTGCCAAAGGGGTGTCTCTTGGTGCGCAAAACATGTACTTTGAAGAAAAAGGAGCGTTTACGGGCTCTATTTCGCCGTTGATGTTAAAGGATGCAGGGTGCAAATATGTCATTCTTGGTCATTCGGAGCGCCGAGATATCATGCATGAAGACAATGCCTTGTTGCGCAAGAAATTGGAAGCGGCTTGGAAGCATGGCTTAGAGCCGATGTTTTGTATTGGTGAGCATTTGGAAGAACGGGAAGCAGGGACAACCAACGAAGTATTAAAAAATCAGTTGGCTGTATTTGAAGGCACGGATGCTAGCTTGCCTTTAACTGTGGCTTATGAGCCAGTTTGGGCAATTGGTACAGGTAAAACCGCATCACCAGAGCAAGTGTCTGAAACCCATGCTTTTGTGCATGAAGAGTTGGCGCGTTTGGGTCGCAAATGCCGCGTGTTATATGGTGGCAGCGTTAACCCAGGCAATGCGGAAAGTTTGATGGCTTGCGGAGGTGTGGATGGCGCTTTGGTTGGTGGTGCCAGCCTTAAAGCGGATTCGTTTATGGATATTGTTGCGGCCGCTGCGCGTGTCGCTGCATAGGAGAAAGTATGACAACAGCATTATTAACCATACATATTATTGCAGCAGTTTTACTGATTGGGGTAGTGCTGATGCAGCGTGGTCAAGAAGGTGGTATGGGTGCATCTTTTGGTGGAGGAAGTTCGCAATCTCTATTCGGTTCGGGTGGTTCTGGTGATTTTCTGGTAAAAGCTACGGGCATACTTGCAACCATATTTATGCTTACAAGCTTATCGCTTGCCTTCTTCTCACAAAAAGAAGCAAGTTCGGTTTTGGATAGAGGTCTGGATGCTGGTGTGGTACAAGAGCAACCAGCGGCACCCGCAGGAGAAGGCGCGTTTGACCCGGCAAAACTGAAAGATAATGGTGCGGACCTTCCCGCAGCAGAATAAGCAAGCCTGTTAACCCAAATACAAGCCGGAGTGGTGGAATTGGTAGACACGCTATCTTGAGGGGGTAGTGGGGTAACCCGTGCTGGTTCGAGTCCAGTCTCCGGTACCAGCAAGCAAAAAAGAGTGACT
>CAZLES010000178.1:0-1976 GCA_964558615.1 uncultured Zetaproteobacteria bacterium | reverse complement strand
CCGATACTTTTGATACCTTTATGGAATCATCTTGGTATATGAATCGTTATACTTCAGCTAACTGTGATACAGCTATGGTAGATGCAGCAAGCATGGAGAAATGGTCGCCAGTGGATCAATATATTGGTGGTGTGGAACATGCGGTGCTGCATTTGTTGTATGCTCGTTTTTATCATAAATTGATGCGTGATGAAGGTTTATTTGATGGGGATAAAGTAGGCTCTGAACCCTTTAAGAACCTTTTAACCCAAGGCATGGTATTGCTGGATGGCACCAAGATGTCCAAGTCCAAGGGTAATACGGTTGACCCTAAAGATATTATTGAAAAATATGGTGCAGATACTGCGCGTTTATTCACCTTATTTGCCGCACCACCAGAGCGTGATTTGGAGTGGAGCGATAAAGGTGTGGAAGGGGCGAGCCGCTTTCTTCATCGTGTTTGGGTCTTGCTAGATAAATCAGGGAAAACTTATCAAGGCAAAGCAAGTGCCAAAGCAAACAAAACTATGCGCCGCACTATTCATACGCATATTCAGCGTGTGACCCATGCTTTTGAGCAAGGTTTTGCATTTAATGTGGCGATTGCTGCCATGATGGAGTTATCCAATGCTTTGAGTGCATTTGAGCCTTGTGATGATGAAGGTGTGCACATCTTTGATGAAGGTATCAAGGCTTTGATTACCATGCTTGCGCCACTTGTGCCGCATTTTGCTTGCGAATGTGGCGAAAAATTAGGGTTTGAGACCATGGCTGTGATGGCAGCTTGGCCAGAAGTGGATGAATCGGCTTTGGTGCAAGATGAAATCAATTTGGTGGTGCAGGTTCAAGGCAAAAAACGTGGTGAAATCATCGTCTCTCCAGATATTAGCCAGGATGATGCATTGGCTCTAGCGCAAGCCCATGAAGGCGTTGCCAAATGGCTAGAAGGGCAGCAGATTGTGAAAGTCATTCTGGTGAAAGGTCGCCTACTCAACATCGTGGTAAAACCTGCATGAGATTTGCACTTATTTTAAGCTTGCTGCTTAGCGCATGTGGCTATCATTTGGTGGGGCAAGGTGGTAGCTCTGTGATACCTAGCGATGTCACTTCAGCAAGTTTAACCACCAATGCAGGTAAAGCAGGCAAGATTTTATTGGCAGAACTCAAACAGCTTTGGTTGCAGCAAGATGATTTGCCAACCTTGGTCGATGGTAAGGGAGGTAGTGGTAACAAGCACCATATTATTTTGCGTATTGAGCAAGCTAAGACTGCTTTTGTGCCTGTGGCATTTGATGCGTCAGGCTTAGCTATTCAATATCAGCTTAGGGTTTCAGCGGTTCTTCAAATGTATAGAAATGATGCTTTGCTTTGGAGTTCGGGTGTGGTGAGTAGCAGTGCGGATATTTTTGGTGATGCCACGGCATTGGCCAATAACCCCGCATCCATTGAGGCTGAAAAAGAAACATTGTCAGAGCAGTTGTATCGAAAGTGGGCGCGGGAAGCCTTGGCCCGCTTGCAATCAGGGTTTTAAGTATTGATGCGAGTTTCACCATCTAAACTCTTGCCTGCTAAACATCGCAGCTATTATTTGTTTGGTGAAGACAGGGATGATTTGTTTGCATCTGCTGAAGCTTTGCTTGCAGCAGGCGATGAGGATGCGATTCGATTGCGTCTGGATGTATCAGAACTTGAGCGGTATGAAGTAGAAAGCAGGTCTCAGGGGCTGTTCGGACCACAAGCTTGCTATGCCCTGGTGCGTAACGCTGAAAGTGCTACACCAAAACAATCTGAACATTTGCTTGCCTTGGCAGCATCGGTTGAACCGGGTAATCGTTTGATTCTCTGCGCGCCAGATATTACCCGAAAGAAATCTCTGCATAAAAAGATGCTGGAAGAAAGCGCTGTGGTGGTTTGCGAGTTTCGTATGCCAGACTTGCCCCGGTTTCAAGCCTGGCTTGCTGATGAAATCAAAAGGTCAAACCTGTATGTAAGTCAGG
>CAZLES010000177.1:0-2010 GCA_964558615.1 uncultured Zetaproteobacteria bacterium | reverse complement strand
CCACAACTTCCAAGCTTAGTGGTGCGTTTCTGAATAACCCATCATCACGTTTGGAGTTGTTTCAGCTTATCAATACGAGAGAGTTATAGTGTATAACGGCTATTGAGGCAGTGGCTATATTAAGCTTTGTTAAAACTTTGTTCATGCATGTTTCACAGGCTTGCTTAAAGTATTCCCTTTACAAAACACATCATTTGTAAAGGGGTATTTGGCATGAAGTTAAAACTATGGTTAGCCAGCGCGTTTGTAACAGGTTTGGTTACAGGTAGTCCAGTATGGGCAGATAGCTGGAGTGATGATAGCAGTAGTGGCGCTGCTTGGCAGCCTGCTCAGCCTGTGGTGGTGAACAAGAGCTTTGAAAAGGAGTGTTCCGCATGTCATTTTGCGTATCCTGCGAGCTTTTTGCCTGCGGCATCGTGGACTAAAATAATGAATAGTCTGGACCAGCATTTTGGTGAGAACGCGGAGCTTGATGCATCGACAAAGACAGAAATTGAACGTTACTTGCGAGAAAATGCGAGTAATCGCTTTATACCTTCAAGGCTTTTGGGTGGCGAAGTACCGCTAAGAATTACAGAAACATCATACTTCCGTAGGGAACATAATGAAATCCCAAGCCGTATGGTAACGGGAAACAGTCAAGTTGGTTCATTTTCCAATTGCCTTGCCTGTCATACTCAAGCAAAGCGGGGGTCATTTCGTGAATCTGAGGTATGGATTCCAAATTATGGTCGTTGGGATTAGTCCTGTTAACACTAATTCTTCTGGTCAATCCCTGCGGGCTGCGCTCCAAATGAGGCCACTTGGCTGTTGCTCGGCATTCATTTGGAACCACCAAACTTCACGCTTCGCGCCTTGATTGGCCTCATTTGGAGTAGCAGCGACAACATCATTATTAGTGTTAACAGGCCCTAATATTGGCAGTATATGGTTATCTCTGAAAGCGAGTGAAATCAATTGTTACTGGATTTGTGCCCGGCTATTAGGCACTCTGCGCGACCTTTTGCTTGCAAGGTTGAAGATAAACTGCGGAGAACCCCATGTTATACACATTATATAAAAAGCACGTTTGGAGCGCTAAAAACGATATTTTATCGGGCTTGACTGTAGCACTTGCCTTGGTGCCAGAAGCGGTTGCCTTTGCCTTTGTGGCGGGCGTGCATCCTTTAGTTGGGCTTTATGCTGCATTTATGGTGGGATTAATTACTTCGCTGGTTGGTGGTCGCCCGGGCATGATTTCCGGAGCAACGGGCGCATTGGCTGTGGTGATGGTATCGTTGGTAGCAGAGCATGGTGTGGAATACCTGTTTGCCACGGTGGTTCTGATGGGATTGTTGCAAATGCTGTTTGGGTTTCTTAAGTTCGGCAAGTTTATTCGTATGGTGCCATATCCTGTGATGCTTGGTTTTGTGAATGGTCTGGCGATTGTGATTTTCTTGGCGCAATTGCCGCAGTTTCAGGAAAACGGACAGTGGATGCAGGGTAAAGCGCTTTATATGATGCTTGGCCTTGCATTTGCCACTATGGCAATCATGCATTTTCTGCCTAAATTGACTTCGGCTGTGCCAGCAGGTTTGGTAGCGATTGTGAGCTTGTCTCTGGTGGTTGTGTATGCAGGGCTGGATACCAAAACAGTAGGGGATATTGCGCATATTGGTGGTTCGCTTCCATCATTCCATATGCCTGCCGTGCCGCTGAACCTGGAAACCCTTTATATTATTTTTCCTTACGCGGTGATTCTTGCGGCCATTGGTTTGATTGAATCGCTATTAACCATGACCGTGCTCGATGAACTTACGGGTACTCGTGGGCAGGGTAACCGCGTATCCATTGGTCAGGGTGCAGCGAATCTCGTGACAGGTTTCTTCGGTGGTATGGGTGGTTGCGCCATGATTGGCCAGTCCATGATTAATATCTCTTCGGGTGGCAGGCGTCATTTATCGGGTATTGCAGCCGCGCTATTTTTACTTTCCTTTATCTTGTTTGCCCATGAATGGATTGAGAAAATTC
>CAZLES010000176.1:0-2020 GCA_964558615.1 uncultured Zetaproteobacteria bacterium | reverse complement strand
AATCCATCATCTGTTTATCCAGCTCGGCTGGCGACATTTGCCCGTGAGCAATGCCGACTTGCGCTTCTGGAATATCCTCACGCAATCTATCGGCAATGCGAGCAATACTTTTCACATGATTATGCAAATAATACACCTGCCCACCACGATACAATTCGCGGCGAATCGCTTCATTGGCGAGATGCACATCATACTGGCAAACCATGGTGCGAATCGGTTCACGCTCGGCAGGTGGTGTACTGATAATAGAGACGGAACGCAAACCAGAAAGGGTTTGATGCAAAGTGCGCGGGATGGGGGTGGCGGTGAGTGTTAACAGTGCCACTGTGGCGTGAAGTTTTTTAAGCTGTTCTTTGTGTTTTACGCCAAAGCGCTGCTCTTCATCCACAATCACCATACCCAAATCGGCAAAATCCGACTGGCAGGATAATAAGCGATGCGTACCCACCACAATGCGAATATCACCACTTCTTAAACCCTGAATAATGGCATCACTTTCCTTTTTGCCCTGTAAGCGGGATAAAAGCGCAACCTTTAGCCCCAAGCCTGAAAACCTGTCGCTAAAAGCCGTGGCATGTTGTGTCGCCAATACCGTAGTTGGCGCTAAAATGGCCACTTGTTTACCCGAACGCGCGACCGTAAAAGCAGCCCGCATGGCGACTTCTGTTTTACCAAATCCTACATCTCCACAAATCACACGATCAACGGGTGTTGGCTTGCTTAAGTCATCCAATATCGCGTCAATGGCTTGAAGCTGTTCCTCAGTTTCTTCAAAAGGAAAACGCGCGCAAAAGGCATCATAATCGTCTTGAAAATCGGAAATATGAATGGGCTTGCGTTTGGCCTGGGCTCTGGCCGCGTCAATAGCAATCAGTTCATTGGCCATCGCCAATAAATCACGTTTGACTCGCTCTCGAGTGCGTTTCCATTTCTCTGAACCCAACTTGTTCAGCGGCGGGTTATCATCGCCTGTATATCGGTGCAGCCTGTCCAACTCTTCTACAGGCAAATAAATGCTGGTATCGCCTGCATATTCAATGTGCAAGAAATCAGAAGATAATCCTTCATCTTCCATGGCCACCAAGCCTTTGTAGCGACCTACGCCATGGTCTTCATGCACCACAGGGTCACCCGTTTTAAGCTCCTGCAAGGAGCTGAACAAATCAGCGCGAATGGTCAGCGAGCTTTTACGGCGGCGTGGCAGACGTTGCCCCAATAATTCCTGACCCGTTAAAACAATTTTCTTTTCATCTTCAAGGATAAAACCAGCTTCCAAGAAACCCAATGAGGTGACGACTTTTTTATTCAGCCAGTCGTATAAACCTTTGACTTCATAAATGTTTTTAGATAATGCCGAGCATACATCCAACATGCGGGCTTGTTGCCCCATGCTGTGTGCCACCAACATCAATTTCCAATCATTATCTAACCTTTCTTGTAACCAGTCCAGCATGGCTTGTATCGGTTTGGGCGATGATTGCCAGCGTGTGATACTTGGCACGGCCTGGATATGCGCTTCGGTTTGCAACTGTTGCACTTGTGTTCTGGTGTCTAAAGCATAAAGCTCTTGCGGAGCAATGGATGGCTCACCATTCATGCGCACCATTTCATATTGACCACGCACCTGCTCGGCAAAGCTTTCTCGCTTCTCTTCTAAATTATCTACACTGTAAATTTGTGCGGACTTGGGCAGATAATCAGGCAAACGGACTGTTTCAGGGTAGGTAAGTGGTAATAACGCTTCAATACCTGGATGCAAGCGCCCTTGTTGTACGGATAAAAGCATGGGATGGGTTCGGTGTTGCGGAAACCTTGCCCTGAAGGCTGCGGTAAACGTGTCTATACCCTGCCCATCCAGTATCACTTCACGCACTGGCACAGAGGTAAAGCTATCCAGGCTTTCACCTGAGCGCTGGGTTTCAGGGTCAAAATAACGGATGGATTCAATCTCATCGCCAAACAAGTCAATACGCAAAGGTTTAGCTTCGGTTGCCGGCCAAATATCCAGCAAACCTCCACG
>CAZLES010000175.1:0-2029 GCA_964558615.1 uncultured Zetaproteobacteria bacterium | reverse complement strand
TCCGAATCCGATTCCATTTCTGGTGGTGGATAAGGGCGCGGCGTTTCAATTTGGTGTCGCTAAGCGTGTGGGTAGTGATATTGACCTAAGCGAGGTCGTAGAAGCGTTAAGCGCTGCCTTGCAATGGCTTGGCGCAGGCGCGAAAACCGCTGCTGGCTACGGTCGGATGATTACCGAAGATGAGTATCAGAAGAAGCAGGAGGCTGAGCAAAAGCAAGCACAAGAAGCACGACGGCAAAAAAAGAATGTGAGACAACAAACAAAAGGCGGGAATCATCGCAAGGCGCTAACTCCTGTAGAAATTGCTAAGCAAAAAATGCAACAGAGAGCGAATAAGCCCACAAATCAATCGAGCCATCAGACTGGAGTGAAACAGGGAAGCAAAGATCAAGGCAAGAAAAAGCAACAAGCAGCAAATACGAATCAAACACAAGCAGGACAGGCGAGCATGGATGCTCTTAAAGCTTTGCAAGAAAAATTTAATAGGAAATAATCATGAAAAACAATTTATTCTTGGGTATATTTCTTGTGCTTGTTGTTGCTCTTGTGTCTGCGGGGGTTTTTATCTGGGGTCATCAAAGCTCAGAACACTTAGCATGGATTTATCTTGATCGTTTCGGATTAATTTTGGGGCTAATCGCTTTTGTGCCAGTATTGTTTGCTGTAACCAATTATATTCAATATATAGGTTTACAAAAAAGAGAGCTACAAAAAATTAGAACATTACCCGGCACTTCACCCGTTGTGTTTGTGGTAAGTATTGGTGGCATGAGTATTATCAATGAGGTTGAGGCATTTTTACGTCAAACTGATGGGTTCGAAGACTTTAATTTTGAACAACGTGTCATCAAGGTTGAGGATGGTAGAAAAGAAATTCAAGAAAGTGATATTGATGGTTTATTAGAAAAAATTCATGATGCTCAAAATAATATTCGTGCCAAAGCCCCTGATAAAATTCATTTGTTTGTCAAAGCTCCTGTGCCAGTTGCGACTATGTTAGGCGAAGTATTAGCCAATGGTATTCCAACCATTATTTATCATAAACAGCCGAATAAAGGCTATCAAAACTGGGGGGCATTACACCGATGATTACCATTGATATTTCAACCCTTTATGATGAAACAGCCAAGCTGGCACAGCTTGATGAGTATGTCTTGCAAGCCAAGGCTTTGGCTGGCGAAGGCAAAGTGGTGAAACTAACGGGTGCTGCCCCTGTATGGCTTTATCTTAAAATTGCCCATGCTTTACATGGTAAAGCCATCAAGCTTTATTACGATTCACCTGCCAGTGGCGAAGTATTGATATTTAACCACGACCCTCACTAGAGCCTGTTAACACTAATTATGATGTTGTCGCTGCTGCACCCAATGAGGCCAATCAAGGCGCGAGGCGTGAAGTTTGGTGGTTCCAAATGAATGCCGAGCAACGCCGAGTGGCTTCATTTGGAGCGCAGCCCGTAGGGATTGGCCATTTTTCCGTCCTTCTGCATTATCGCAAGCTTATGTGCAGCAAGCACACTTCGCTTGCAAAGCCTTGCAGGAACAAAAAAATGGCCGAATCGACACCAGCAGAATTAGTGTTAACAGGCCCTAAAAACGACTTTCATTTTTCCCAAGCTTGGGAGAGCAGCAAGCTATAAAAATCATCCTATCATTCCCCCATCAAACAACATGGAGGAATCACATGAAATCAAAAGTAGCAGGTATCACGCTAAGCCTAATCGGCATCATTGGTGGCATCACAGCCTATAGTTTTCGCCCGCCCAGCAATTTTTCTGAGGCAATAATGTTGGCGGCACAAAAACGAGTCTTTTTACAACAGCCAGCATATATTGGAGCATTGGTGCTATCCATATTATGCTTGGCAGCAGGTATATATATTTTGGTTCACAAATCTGCCAAAGCAAATGAAACCCACTGACATTGATGCTTACAATACCATGTATGCAGGCATCAGCTTAAGTTTTTAGATGTTTCAAACACATGCCAGCCTTATACCTAGATATGCAAGGCGCAGTGCTGCACAAGGA
>CAZLES010000174.1:0-2031 GCA_964558615.1 uncultured Zetaproteobacteria bacterium | reverse complement strand
ACATTGGTATTATCAATACTAACGCCAACATTAACATCAAGTGTGTTGTGAATACCTATACCATAGTTGGATACACGTGCGCCTATCGTTGCATCGACAAAAACATCCGCACCCATAGGCGCGGGATCCAAGGATGATAGCCCATTGATAATCTTGGCCACATCCTGAATTTGTGCCGGGGTTAACGTACCTGTAGCCGGAAGCGCTGTCGGGTCTGGCAATGCCTGAAGCTTAAGCCTATTGGCTTCGATTGGCCCAAAAACACTTAAGCCCACCGTCCCATTTGGTAAATCAAGACCAAAATCTTTATCTATCATATGATTGTTATCATTATCGCTTTCCTCGCCAAAAAAACCATAAGCAGCGGGATTCCAATATGATGCGTCCACACCGTGTGTTGAAGCGATGCTTGAGCCACCCATACCAAGAGCGCGCACACTTGCTGGGCTAAATCCCGCAGCCATACTTGTTGTCGATATAGCAAACGATACTACTAAGCCACCTATAAACCTTTTCATAATTATATACTCCTGTGTGATATATCACCTAGTTTAGCTCAAAAAAAAAGCTCCGCAAGTGCGGAGCTTTTGTTAAGCTTTCATATTGCAAACAAACTATGCTTCTTTAGCTTCCTCTTCCTCAGTTGCAACCTGAATATCTTCAACCAATTCAATCAAGGCCATGGGTGCCGCATCCCCAACACGAAAGCGTGTTTTGATAATACGTGTATATCCACCTGGGCGATTGCTAAATGCCTTGGCAACATCACCAAATAAATGATCCACAATAGGACGATAGCGCAATTTGGCAAGCGCTTGACGGCGCGAATGCAAATCGCCTTTTTTACCCAGGGTAATCAATTTTTCCACATAAGGCTTAACAGCTCGTGCTTTGGCCTGTGTTGTTTCAATTCTACCATGTGTCAACAATGCAGTGGCAAGGTTTGCCAACACTGCGCGACGATGGCCTGAAACAAGACCAAGTGATGTGCGATGTTTGCGATGTCTCATCGTGTAATACCTCTTTATTTCTCTTCAGCAGACTCTGGAGTCCAGCCATCAACTTCCATGCCCAAAGAAAGCCCCATACTATCCAGTACAACTTTGATTTCAGTCAATGACTTACGGCCAAAGTTTGGTGTACGAAGCATCTCTTGCTCGGTGCGTTGCACCAAGTCTCCAACATAAAACACATTATCACTTTTCAGACAATTCATGGAACGAACAGATAAATCCAGATGGTCAATAGGCTGACTCAGCAATTCCGCAATGTTATCGCCCGCGTCTTCTCCATCATCAGCCACTTCAACCACATCAAAGTCCACAAACACATTCAGTTGTTCCTGAAGCATGGCAGCCGCGGCACTAATCGCATCCTGCGGTGAAATGGAGCCATCCGTATCAACTTCCATAATCAATTTATCGTAGTTGGTCTTTTTGCTTACGCGCGCGTTTTCAACACGCATGGCAACACGACGAATCGGCGAATAAGAAGCATCAATCAAGAGAAAACCTTTAGGCCGATCTTCTTCCTCACGGTCTTGTGCTGGATCATAGCCTCGACCTTTTTCAGCAATCAACTCCATTTTGAGATGACCGTCATCATTTAAGTGCGCAATCACCAACTCCGGATTAAGAATTGTCACGCCTGCTGGACACTTGATGTCAGCCGCCGTAACCACTGCAGGGCCGGTCACATCTAAAGTCAATATTTCTTTATCATCCCCACTTAAGTGAACATCAAGTTCTTTAAGGGTAAGAATGATATCTACAACATCTTCTCGCACGCCATTGATAGAATCAAATTCATGCAAAACACCATCAATTGCAACAGATGTAATAGCACCACCAGGCAAGGATGATAACAGCATACGACGCAAACCATTACCTATTGTTGTGCCAAAGCCCCGCTCAAGAGGTTCAAAAACAATCTTGGCTGAACGGCCTGCTACCATTTCTTCAATGGAAATAGAACGTGGATTAATCAGTTCCATAAGTTTATAACCTCTTAATTATTTAGAATACAATTCGA
>CAZLES010000173.1:0-2036 GCA_964558615.1 uncultured Zetaproteobacteria bacterium | reverse complement strand
TCATGGTTATCCCTACCAGATTTTCAGTTGTTGGTGGATATGCCGGGCAAGGCAGGTAGCAGGTTTAATGGTGGCTCGATTGCGGCGCAAAATATGCGAAAGCTTGGCGTTTTACATGCTGATGCTGTGGTACTTAGCCATGCGCAATCCGATCATGTAGGTGGTTTTGAGAGGTTGTTAGCCAATTTGAATCATGTGGGTGAGCTATGGCTTGCGGATGTACCCCGCAATCACGTGTACTTTCAGGCTATACTGGAAAGCCTGCCTGTACGCTGGTTAAAGCAAGGGGATAGTTTTCATGTGCGGGGTGCCAAGGTGCAGGTGCTTTGGCCGCCCAAAGGTTATGCGCCTCGCAATAGCAACCATGCTTCTCTGGTGTTACTGCTCACATTGGATTCGGGGCAGCGTATATTGTTGCCTGGAGACATGGAGCTGCCTGTAGAGAAGCAGATAATCAGGGTAGGTTTGCAGGCTGTAGATGTGATGTTGATGCCGCATCATGGTAGTAAAACTTCAAGCAGCAAAGTTTTTGTGGATCAGGTTCGCCCTTCTATTGTCATTGCGCAAACGGGGTATAATAACCATTATGGATTCCCTAAAGATGAAGTGATGCAGCGATATAAGAATGTGGGTAGCCAAGTGTTGAATACAGCGGAAGGTTACGTGCATATCAGTTTTTCAGAGCGGGGCATTAAACTTGAATAACGAGCGAACAAGATGTGGACTCCAAGGCAGGCAAGAAAAAGGCCTGCCAGGGGGAGGGAGGGGGAAAGGGAGGAGGCAGGCCTTCATCATTGCAGTCGTTAGACTGGCGTTGCAACCTACAAAAAGCTAAACCCTGAAATGTTAGGGGGATGCTTCTTCCTGACTTTAGGTTTCCCAACAAAAGGGAACGCACACCATCAGAATATCAGCTTCCATATCAAACTTATCGGTTCAGTTTTATAAGTTACAACGCCAGTCCAACCACGTTGTATCTGTAGTTTAGCAGCTCCGATGCCAAAGCATGTGACATAGGTCATACATATTGAAAATAAAGGTGAAACTGTGTTTGTAAGCTTTATACTCATGCAAGAGAGGTATGGTTGTATAAGTGTATATTGACAGAGTTTTGACATATGGTGTCAAAGATAATTACCTTTTGTAATGATGAAAGTTTTATGTTTCAACTTACATCCGATGAGCATGCGTTTTCTGTTTTGCTTCAATCCAGCGAGACATAAACTCTGTACTTCTATGGTGATGATGGTTGAGCATCTGTCCAATAAAGTTTTGCTGGCGGTGCGCTGCCAGGTTTTCTTGCAGCTCTGATATTTTTTGCCATAGCCTTTGTTGATGATAGGCTTGGTTAAACCATGAGTTGACGATGTGATAGCCATGCTCTTGCGCTTGCTGCCAAGCGGCCTTGTTGTGATATAGAGCTACGGCAGCATTAGCAAAAGCCTTTGGCTCATCTTCTATGCTTCCAGCCCAATCCAAGCCGTTGGTCATGCCTTCCGCGCCAATGCTGGTGGTAACGCTGGGGGTGCCAAAGCGCATGGCATCAGCAAGCTTGGTTTTCAGCCCCGCGCCAAAGCGAAGCGGAGCAAGGTGAACCCGCGCATTGCTCATCACTTCTTGTACATCTTCTGCTCTACCTTTAATCAAAAAGCCTTCTTTGGGGTTGTGTAAGGCTGTGGCTTTGGGCGGGGTGTATGCCCCATAAATATGCAGCTCTGCCTGGGGAAGCTGTTTTCTAATTAGAGGCCATATTTCTTCTTTCAACCAAAGTACAGCATTCCAGTTGGGCGCATGCCTGAAATTACCAATACTGATAAAATGGGCGCGCTGTTCAAAGTTGGGCAACATTTTATGGTTGGGCGCTTCAAGCATGAATGGGCAAAGGTGAAGCAAATGTTTATCTATGCTGAAGTGGCTTTGCAACAACTCATATTCATGGCTGGAAATGATGATGGATAAGTCGCTGCGATAGATGGACGCGATTTCACGCAGCGCAATATCATTATTGAGCATGTTGGGGGTGAAAGGCTGCTTGT
>CAZLES010000172.1:0-2046 GCA_964558615.1 uncultured Zetaproteobacteria bacterium | reverse complement strand
TCGAAATAACATGACTCACCACAGAGGCACAGAGAACGCAGAGAACATAAAAATAGTAGGTTCTCACTTATACAAGAACGGTATCATCCCCTGCTATAGCTGTGCTGAGCAAAAAATGAAGAAACCTTTATCGTAACTTGCTACACTCACGCCATGAGCAAAAAAGAAATGACTTCAGGTATCTACGGCATACTCCCCGCTGATATTGACACAGAAATCCTGCTTGAAAAAGCAGAAGCTGCCATGCTTGGTGGCGTGAAGATTTTACAGCTTCGAGACAAGAAAACAGGCTTTAAGCGCAAGCTCAAACGTGCAAATGCCTTGCGCGAACTCACGCAGCGTTATCAAACCACACTTATCATCAATGATTCTATACAGCTTGCCCTAGACAGTGGTGCCGATGGCGTGCATTTGGGCAAAGAGGATGCACCAAGCCTTAACCTAATTCGTCAAGATGTGAGCGATGATTTTATCGTCGGTATCACAGCGCGCGCTGACGCGGCCTATGCCAAGTCTGCACTACAATATGGCGCAGATTACATTTCTTTTGGTGCAGTCTTTGCCTCAAAAACCAAAGCTGATGTGCCTGTGATTGGACTGCCCCGCTTAGCCAAAGCATGTGCCATGTTTCCTGATGCTAAAATCTGTGCCATTGGTGGCATCCATTTGGATAATCTTGCCATGATAAAAATGGCAGGCGCAAGCTATGCGGCTGTGATTTCCAGCTTGTTTGATGGCACACCCCAGGAGATTCAAGATAATGCAACAAACATGGTGAACTTGTGGAACAGCGCCCCGTCTGCTTAAGCGTTGGCGGCTCGGACTCTTGCGCTGGCGCAGGTATCCAAGCTGACTTGCGCGTATTTGAAGCTTTAGGTGTGCATGGCTGCTCAGCGATTACAGCGCTCACAGCACAAAACCCCAAGCAAGTGTTAAGCATAGAGCCTTCATCAGTAGCCCACTTTACCGCCGAGCTTGAAGCGGTGATAAACTACTATGATGTGCGCTGCATCAAAACAGGTATGCTATACGATACGGCTCACTTGCAAGCTTTAATACCTTGGATTGGCGATATTCCTTTGGTTGTTGACCCTGTATTGATTGCGTCATCAGGCACATACTTGTTTGAAAAAGACGCTGCCAAGCCTGCATACGAACAACTATTAGTCCACGCCACACTTTGGACACCCAACCTTGAAGAAGCAGCATACTTTCTTGGCTCGGAAGTGAACAACAGCAAGCAAGCCGCGCAAGCACTGCAAAACAAATATCAAAAAGCCGTTTTGCTTAAAGGCGGGCATGGTACAACCAATGTGTTGCAGGATATCTACTGTGATACTTCGGGAAATATCACAAGCTTTGAACATCAAAAGCAAAACTTATCTAACGCCCAAACCCATGGCACTGGCTGCCGCTTAGCCGCTGCCATTGCCGCGTACCTCGCTTTAAACCACGACTTGTCTGAAAGTGTTTCTTTGGCTATTGCGTGGCTACAGTCCGACTTGAATACCCACTCATAAATAACCTTCTTTATTTTTTTGTCGCTGATGCTATATTCCGCAACCTTTTTTTGGAGGAAGTAGATGATCAAACTATATTCAAGTGGCATTTCCCCTGATTCTCATCGTACTCGCATTGTACTATCAGAAAAAGAATTGCCCGTTGAAACTTTTGAACTGGATGAAGACAAACTTCCCGCTGATTTCACAAAAATCAACCCTTACGGAAAGCTGCCAACCGTGATTGACCGGGATATTGTGTTCTTTGAATCTTCCGTGATTAATGAATATCTGGATGAGCGTTATCCGCATCCACCTTTGAAGCCGGGATCTCCTGCTGAGCGCGCGCAAATGCGTTTGGCTGTGATGCGTATTGAAGAAGAAGTTTATCCTTTACACTACAACCTGGTTCGCCTGAAAAAGAAATCCGAGCCCGCGAAAAAAATGCGCAATTACCTTGCTTCACTGGATGCTTACCTGGCCAATCAGGTATTCTTTATTGGCGAGCAATATACTTTGGCTGATGTCACATTAGCACCGATTCTTT
>CAZLES010000171.1:0-2138 GCA_964558615.1 uncultured Zetaproteobacteria bacterium | reverse complement strand
ATATTTTGCGCTTTCATGCCGTATATTGGCCTGCGATGTTGATGGCGGCTGAATTACCACTTCCTAAGCGTGTGTTTGCCCACGGCTGGTGGACAGTGGAAGGCGAAAAAATGAGTAAGTCTAAGGGCAATGCATTGCGCCCTGCTGATTTATTGGCGCAATACGAAAGCGATACCCTGCGCTATTTCTTATTGCGTGAAGTACCTTTTGGTCTGGATGGTGATTTCTCGCATGACGCTCTGAAACAACGCTACAACACAGAGCTTGCCAATGATGTGGGCAACCTGCTCAATCGCGCCTTGTCCATGCTGCAAAAATATAGAGATGGGGTATTACCTGCTGTAGTTGAAGAGAAAACTGAAGATCGTGCGTTGATTGCAGATATTGAAGGCATGCAACGTGAAGTCAGCAAACATTTAGATAACCAAGCCTTTCATTTGGCGATTGAACGCATTAACCAAGTGGTGCGACATGGTAACCGCTATGTGGAAGACAACGCGCCCTGGGCTTTGGCCAAGGAAGGTAATGATGCGCGACTGGATACCGTACTTTACCATTTAGTGGAAGCGCTGCGCCTTATTGCCATCCAGCTCTCACCCTTCATACCTGTAAAAATGCAGCAAATGCTTTCACAAATCATGAATGAGGATGTGAATATTGAAGCATTGCGTTTGCATGATGTGGCAGGCTGGGGATTGCTCAAAGCCGGGCATCAATGCCAAAAACCCAACCCAGTTTTCCCACGCATGGAATAAATACTCCATGCCACGCAAACTGCTCAAAAAATATTTACCTGACCCTAAAGAAATTAAAGAAAACAAGTATTTAAGTATCTTTGGTTCTTTGCTTCATGCCGCGGAGTTATGGCATTTTAGTCGTCATTCCGTAGCTAGGGCTTTTGCGATTGGTTTATTTTGCGCCTGGATACCCGTACCCTTTCAAATGGTTTTGGCCGCGGGTGGATCGATTATATTCCGGGCCAACCTTCCCATGGCTATTGCCCTGGTATGGATAACCAACCCTGTCACCATGCCGCCCATGTTTTATGCCGCCTATAAAGTTGGCGCTTGGGTCATGGGTGTAGGCGAAGTTCCCTTTGAAATGGAATTAACCCTGGACTGGCTTGTCAACGGCACACTGCTTATCTGGAAACCCTTTTTGCTAGGTTGCCTTATCGCGGGCGTCACCAGCGCGGTGCTTGGTTATTTCGGCATTCAAATCTTCTGGCGCTGGCATGTGATGCGAGCTTGGAGAAGAAGAAAGCATGCTAAGGCATCCCGCAAGCACTGATATTGAGCAAAGCCTCAGCCAAGCTTTGAGGCAAACCATCCAGCTTCAAGCTTGGCAAGCCGTGTCTGGCGGCTCCATCCATCAAGCATGGCATGTGACAAGCAGCAATAACCAACATTTCTTTATCAAAACCAATAAGCACCATAAACTGCATACCTTAGAGGCTGAAGCTTTGGGTTTAGAAGCCCTTGGCAAACATATCAGCGCAGACAACCCTCTGCGTATCCCTGCTGTGTACACATGGGGCAGCAATCATGAATACAGCTGGCTGGTTTTAGAATATATTGCGTTTGGTCGCAGCAGCAGTGCTTCACAAACAGCGCTGGGCACTGGTTTAGCACTGTTACACCAACAAACAGCAGAGCAATTTGGCTTTGATTCGGATAATGTGATTGGTGAAAGTTTGCAAACCAATGCTTGGACGAATGACTGGATAGATTTTTGGAAGAACCAACGCTTAGGCACACAATTTAAGCTTGCCAAACAACATGGCTTTTACAACAGCATCCAGAATGAAGCCGAAGAACTGTTACATCTTCTTCCACAATTATTGCAAGACCATCAACCCGAACCATCATTATTGCATGGTGATTTATGGGGTGGCAACGCGGCCTGCGACAGCGATGGCAACCCTGTTATCTTTGATCCTGCCGTATATTATGGTGACAGGGAATGTGATATTGCCATGACCTCACTTTTTGGTGGCTTCTCAGACGAATTTTATGCAGCCTATAATCATGTCTATCCACTTGACGATGGTTATCAGCGGCGTAAAAACCTGTATAACCTCTATCATATCCTTAATCATGCCAACCTCTTTGGCAGCGCTTATATCATGCAGAGCAAAT
>CAZLES010000170.1:0-2148 GCA_964558615.1 uncultured Zetaproteobacteria bacterium | reverse complement strand
GGTCATGCGGCGATTGAAATTGCAGAGTTATTGCGAGGTGCTGTGTTTCATGGTGCTTTAGGCGAAGCAGGAGGTGAAAATGTGCAGGGAGAGGCGCAGCAAAAGCTGGATGTGTTGTCGGATGATATTTTTTTAGAAGCCATGCGGGCAACAGGCAAGGTTTGTGCGGTAGGTTCCGAAGAACAAGAAGAATTATTGGTGATTGAAGAGTATGCCGATGCTGACTATTTGGTATTGGTTGACCCTTTGGATGGTTCATCAAACTTAGATGTAGATGGACCAGTAGGCACAATCTTTTCAATCGTGAAACGTAAATCAGCGAATACTGAACGTCCGCATGTATCAGATACATTACAAGCTGGTTCTGAAGTCATTGCCGCAGGTTATGTACTTTATGGCCCATCAACCATATTGGTGTATTCTGTAGGCGAAGGTACACATGGCTTTACATTGAATCCTGCGACCGCACGCTTTGAATTAAGCCATGACAATATCCGTATTCCTGAAACAGGTGGTTATTATTCGGTGAATGAATCCAATGCTGAGCAATGGTTGGATAATATGGGTGAAAAATTAGAAAATCTCAAGAAAGATACAGGTCTTGGCATGCGTTATGTGGGAGCCATGGTGGCTGATGTGCACCGCACATTATTAAAGGGTGGTATCTTTTTATACCCTGCCGATGGCAAGAATACTACGGGTAAACTTCGCCTGTTGTATGAAGCAATTCCTATGGGTTTTGTCATGGAGCAAGCAGGAGGTAAGGCCATGAGCAAGGATATGCGGGTGGCTGAAGTGCGGCCGGAGGCCTTGCATCAGCGTGTGCCGGTATATTTGGGCGCAAAAACCTATGTTGACGGTTTATTGAAAGGCTAAAGTGGCTTATTCCGTTGTTACTCGCTTTCGCAGTAGCGCTGTTACAGCATCAAGATCGTGTCTAGGACTAAAGCTATTTAGCCTTTCAATTGGTACAAATATTGATGGACGTTGATTTTCAACAAGCTTATTTGGAAGCAATTGGTGTATCCATGCCGATGGCTTCTCTGGTAGCGCAAGAACAAGCACAAACACCAATATCAAATACAACCCAGGATTCAGCCTATACCACTGTCAGCCAGGAAGCGGTTACGGAGGTGGCCGAGCCAGTGGCTCAAGCACCAGAAGCGGTAGAGGAGCAGGTGATACAAACCACTGTATCGGCAGACAGCCTGATGGATTTGAATGCCAAGGCGGAAGCTTGCAAGGCATGCGAGCTGGTAGAATCGAGGAATCAACTGGTGTTTGGTGAGGGTAATGAACACGCAGACTTATGCTTTATCGCGGAAGCACCAGGGCGTGAGGAAGATTTGACTGGTAAGCCTTTTGTTGGCGCAAGTGGCACATTGTTTGAACGTATGCTGGCTGCTATTGGTATCAATCGCGATGATGTGTATATCACGCATGCCGTGAAATGCCGCCCACTGCATAATCGCAATCCCAAACCGGAAGAGTTTTCGGCATGTGAAGCTTTTTTAAGCGCGCAGTTGGCACATGTACAGCCTAAAGTCATTTGTATGCTGGGTAAGGTCGTGGCGCAAAACCTGTTGAAAACAGACGCGTCACTCGCTGAACTCAGGCAAGGGCAGTTTTCTTATCGGGGTATACCCGTGTTGGTGATTGATCATCCATCATACCTGTTAAGAGCGCAACAAAACAAACGTAGGGCGTGGCAGGATTTGTTGCGTTTACAGTCTTTCATCAAAACAATCCACTAATCATTGCACTGACTTCTTAGCCGTGTAAACTTACGCGTTCACACGGGGGCGACTTGGTTTCGACAGAGATGCTGAACCCTTAGGTGCATGTCGGGTAGGTACACCCGTTATCCAGGCCACAACAATAGTCGCAAACGACGACGTAGAACTAGCTTACGCAGCGTAAGTTACCCCGCTCTCGGGTTGCCCATTGCCTGAGAATCCGGGGTCAAACAAATGGGATCGCCATTCTGGTAGTGTGGACTCGTGCTACCAGAGGCTAAATAGTAACGAGACGACCTATTGAAGTCCTTGTCCGTTAGGTTTTCAGTAGGTGCTATATTAACGGACTAAACATGTAGATCCTTTGGCTGATGGTCTCTGGACGTGGGTTCGAATCCCACCGCCTCCACCA
>CAZLES010000169.1:0-2162 GCA_964558615.1 uncultured Zetaproteobacteria bacterium | reverse complement strand
GCAACAAATGGGAAGATGCGTACATTGATCATCAAGGGAAAGGCCAGTAGCGGCGCGATGAGAATCAGCCAGTGGGACTGCAATAATTTTTTTTTCATATGTTTATACCTCAAGCAACATCACATGGCGACCACCATGTTTGATACGCAAGTGGTGTTTTACAGGTAATTTTAATGCTCGTTCATGTTGGTTATCAGGGCAAACAATAACGATTTTCCACGATGTGTCAGGCATGAAGCGTTGCTTGATTAACCGACCTATATTTGCCCATAATGGCATGGTCTTTTGCATATCACCTATCCTTTGCCCATAAGGAGGATTAAGTATCAGTAGTCCACCATATTTAGTTTCAGGCTTTTCAAGCTGATGTATATCCTGTTGCTGGATATGGATATGCTTGTCCACACCTGCCCGTTTGGCGTTATCCCGGCATATGGATACAGCGGACTTGTTGTTGTCTGAAGCCAGAATTTGAAGAGGTATATTTTTTTCCATAGCCAAACACTTATCCACAGCTTTTTGGAAAACCTTGCTTTTAAAAGACGGGTAATGCAAGCATGCAAAATCATGATTGATATTGGGCGCTTTTTGCAAGGCCATGAGCGCCGCCTCAATGGCAATGGTGCCAGAACCACACATGGGAACAAGCAAGGTTTGATTGGGCTGCCATCCCGACCATTGCAGTATTGCAGCAGCAATGGTTTCTCGGAGAGGAGCCTTGCCTGAAGCAAGGCGATAGCCTCGCTTGTCCAGGCGTTCGCCAGATGTATCCAGACTTAAAACCCCACGATTATTGTCAATACGAATATGAAGGGTTTGCTTGTGTCTGGCTGATAGCCCCAGTTTGGGCAAAAGCTTTTGTAATGTTGCTTGGGTAATGGCCGTGATTTCATCAGTGTGACGCAGCCGTGAATGATGACGATGTACTTCAATGTGCAGGTCGGTTTGTTCATCGAAAAACAAATGCCAGGCAACCTTTCGCACATCATGTTTTAAACCTTCCAGGGTCATGCTGCGAAAAGTGCGTAATCGCATCAGTACACGAGTGATGGTTCTTGCTCTTAAATTAACGCGGTAGAGTAGAGATACAGTGCCTGAAAAGTGTACACCTCCATGCGTGATTCGAATATCATGTGCGGATAGTATTTGAAGTTCTTGTGCTGCGATATGCTCCAAACCTGGGAGAACAACGGCAAAAAAGTAATGTTGTTGGGCCATAATGGCGATGATAGTGGAAATAACCTTGATGGACTATATTTTTTGTGAGGTAAGATAGGGGTGCTTGCAAAGCACAGTCATTCAAGAAGTAAAAAATACAGTTAGAGGCAGATGGCATAAACACGAATGGCCTCTTGTTTGCCCTTGAACAAGACTTTTTCGACAAAGGCATAGTGTTTTTTGAGTGTGTCATCTTCCAAGTTATCAATAAAGTTTTGGGTCATCAATGCTTTGAAGGGTTCAGCGATGCCGCATAATCTCGCTGCGGTATTTACGGTATCACCAATGACAGTAAATTCCCTGCGCGCGCTATCGCCAAGAAGGCCAAACAAGACAGGGCCTTCATTTAAGCCAAAGCCGACATGGCAGGGTAAATAGGCATCACTTTTATCAAGTGTTTGTAGCTCAAGAAGCAGTTGTTGTACACATAAAAAGGCGCGTGTACTTCTTCCTTCTCCTGAAAAGCAAGCGAGCAAACCATCACCCAGGAACTTATTTACACTGCCACCAAATTTTGCAATACATTTGCTTTGTAGAGCCAGGCTGGCATTGATAGTCTCATAGACTTTATGTGGATGATATTGTTCGCTAAGCGCGGTGAATCCCCGCATATCACTGAATAAAATGGTTATTTCTTGTTCAAAGGCCAGGTCTTGTGGCAGTTCGCCAACATGAGCGTTCACCATTTCCATAGTTTCTTTGGGCAGGAAAGTATATATTACAGGCGAATGTGTGTTGTGGTTTGGGTGCTGAAGTGTTTTTTTCATCATGATGAAAAAAATACAAGCAAATATAAAGCCAAGTTGGGAAGCAGGGTGATGACTCAAGCGGTAAAGCTTGATACTCTATCACTTGGCGTTAAAGTGCCGCCTGTTTTAGCTTTAGAACATTTGGAGAGATGTCAGAGTGGCCGAACGAGCACGCTTGGAAAGCGTGTGTACAGC
>CAZLES010000168.1:0-2173 GCA_964558615.1 uncultured Zetaproteobacteria bacterium | reverse complement strand
AAGTGTGCCCTACATTTTCCAAATCATTATGTTTGCCGCCAGCACGCACGCATTTTTGGCTGGATGTAGCGCGAACATAAGGGCGGGTTTCATTGCCCAAAAACACATGTTTAAACGGAACCATACCCGCATTGGTAAACATCAATGTCGGGTCGCCATGCGGTACAAGCGAGCTTGATTCGACCACTTCATGCCCCTTACCCTTAAAATAAGCTAGGAACTTCTTCCTGATTTCTGATGTTTTCATCGTTTATTCATCCTCATTATTATCCGCGTCATTCATCACCTGCAAAATCGTGTTCAAGTCATAACCCTTATTTTGCAAGTATCGCATTTGCCGTTGCCAAAGTCGTTTGTCCTGTTTGTACAACCGCATAGGGTCGCGTTTATCCAACACATCCTTGCAAGCCGACCACGCATCAAAGCCTTGCTCCATTGCTTCAAGCGCAAGCTTTACTGCTTGAGCTTCTGCACCCCTTTGTTTTGCTTTTTGCGCTGCAAACCAAGGTGTTTCCCCCTTTTTCAAGCGTGAGCGAAGAAAAGTTTCCGCGTACCGTACCTCATTCAAATAATCATATTGCTTTAAGTCTTCAATCACACCATCAATAATAATATCATCATAGGCTTTTGCTTTAAGTTTTTCACGCAACTCATATTCGTTATGCTCACGAATACCCAAGATACGAACAGCAGATTGATAAGCCTCTTGCCGTTCTTTTTTAACGGCTTCAGTCTTCTGAGGCACTCGGCGCTTCAGCTTTTGCGGATGCTTCTGGCAAACCTAGGGCTTCTCGGACTTTGCCTTCAATATCAGCAAGCAAATCAGGGTGGTCTTTTAAGTATTGAATCGCATTATCACGACCTTGACCAATGCGCTCTGTACCTACCGCGTACCACGCCCCGCTTTTTTTCACAAAGCCATATTCCACACCCATGTCAACCACTTCACCGACATGAGATACACCTTCGCCATACATGATGCTGAATTTTGCCACTTTAAATGGTGGTGCCATTTTGTTTTTCACTACTTTAACCTTGGTGTCATTGCCCAGCACGTCCTCGCCTTTTTTGATAGAGCCCGTGCGGCGCACATCCAAACGAACGGACGCGTAAAACTTCAAGGCATTACCACCTGTAGTGGTTTCAGGATTGCCAAACATCACACCAATTTTCATACGAAGTTGGTTAATAAAAATGACTGTGGTATTGGTGCGTGAAATAGCCGATGTGAGCTTGCGCAGGGCCTGCGACATCAATCTTGCCTGCAAACCCATGTGCGAATCGCCCATATCACCATCAAGCTCGGCTCGCGGCGTGAGTGCGGCAACAGAGTCCACCACCAAAATATCCAGCGCACCTGAGCGCGTGAGCACATCAGTCACTTCCAGTGCCTGCTCCCCACAATCAGGCTGGGATACATACAAGTTGTCCACATCTACACCCAATTTGCGCGCATATTCAGGATCTAGGGCATGTTCCGCATCGACAAATGCAGCTTTGCCACCTGCTTTCTGCGCTTCGGCAATAGCATGCAAGGCAAGTGTGGTTTTACCTGAGCTTTCAGGCCCATAAATTTCAATGATACGCCCACGAGGATAGCCGCCTATGCCAAGAGCTGCATCCAAAGCCAAAGAACCAGAGCCAATCACATCCACATCCACCTGCGCTTTGTCGCCCATGCGCATGATGGTGCCCTGTCCAAATTGTTTTTCGATTTGTGCCAGTGCGGTTTCCAGTGCCCTTGCTTTATTGTCTGCCATGTTTTACCCCTTATATCCTCATTAAACTATCTCTTTATGGCGAAACTTAACATTCATTATCATGCTTTGCTACAAACATTAAAGGCTATAGACACACAGGATTTGTGTTTGTTTTTTTATACGTTTTCTCTATGTTACCCTATATAACATCTATTACATATTTGGCGAAAAACAGGAGCAGCTGATGAAAGTTTTGATGATGTTAAGTGCATTCATAATAAGTATGTTTGGCTTGAATAGCAGCGTTTATGCCTGCGAAAAAGGTGGTGATTGTAGTGCTTCATGTGCGATAGGCCCTTACTTTATCACGCCTAAGGACGGTGATGTTGTTTCAGGTGATGTGCATATCAAAATGGGCATCAAGGGTATGAAAGTACATCCTGCTGGCGAACTGATTGAAGGTACAGGTCACC
>CAZLES010000167.1:0-2217 GCA_964558615.1 uncultured Zetaproteobacteria bacterium | reverse complement strand
TGGCTTTTTGAATCAGCGAGATATGCCCTTCATGCAAGCAGCCCATGGTAGGGACAAGTGCGATTTGTTCCTTGTCAAAACTGGCTAATTCATGCCGTAATTCGGCTATGGATGAGATAACTTTCATGCTTTGCCTCGAACTTCCCGCGCCCAAGTGCTGATGGCGGACACCGCATCTTGTCTAAGGTTGGCATAGGCTTTGGCAAAAGGTGGTCTGTGTTCAGATAACCCCAGCACATCATGCCAAACCAGCACCTGCGCGTCACAAGCTTTGCCTGCGCCAATACCTACGGTGGGGATACTTATATCGGCAGTAATTTTAGCAGCCAAGTCATCAGGTATGCATTCAAGCACAATGGCAACAGCGCCCGCATCTGCAATGGATGCAGCATCCTCATCAATGCTTTGGTATTCTGTATCGGTTGTACCGCGTTGCTTAAAATTGCCAAATTTTTTCACTGATTGCGGGGTCATACCCACATGCCCAACCACAGCAATACCACGATCGCTTAAGAATCGCACAGTTTCTGCCATGGCCTTGCCACCTTCAAGTTTAACCGCATCACAGCCAGTGGCTTGTAAGATGCGTACACTGGTTTGCAGAGCTTGCTCGGGGGACTGTTGGTAAGAGCCAAAGGGCAAATCACAAACTACCCATGCAGATGTTGAGCCACGAACTACAGCTGCTGTATGCAATATCATATCATCTATGGTGACAGGGATAGTGGTATCATAGCCCAGGTTGACCATGCCAAGGGAATCTCCCACCAGCAACACATCAACACCAGCTTCTTCCGCGATGCGTGCGGCACCCGCATCATAGGCAGTCAGCCAAACTTGTGGCTGATGATTTTTTTTCGCGGTCAGCAAGGTCGCCGCTGTCACTTTCTTTCTCATATATCCCCATTCTGCTTCGGTCTCCGCGCTTATTTTAAGCTTGAGAGTACCGTCTTCAGGAGTTATTTTATGTCGCCAAGTCTAGCAGATGCCCCAAGTTTGTGAAACAAACTGTGTTGATATGAAAAAACGGTGATAAATGTTACCTTTACGCAAGAGGGTATCTGATTAAAGTGCGCCCAATCAGAAAAAGGAGTAACACATGAAAAAATTATTAACAATGACAGTTGCATTGTTGGCATGGGCTGGATTAAGCCATGCAGCAGAATGGAAAGGTAATGCAGAGCTTGGTTATGTAAAAACAGGTGGTAATGCGGACACAAGCTCATTAAATTTGAAAGGCAAAGGCATTTATGATGGTGAGGAATGGCGAACCACAGCGGAAGCTGGAGCGCTTAACTCTAAAAGTAATGGTGCTACAACTTCAAAAAAATATACTTTCTCCATTCAAGAAGATTGGAAACTAATGGAATCGGGTTATTTGTTTGCGCGTTATGGCTATGAGCAAGATAAATTTGGTGGTTACAATAGCCGTATGAATGAAACGGTAGGCTATGGCTTTGATATTCTAAAAGAAGCGGATATGACCTGGAATGCGGAAATTGGTGGCGGCGCGCGTCAATCTGAAGATACCGCAGGGACTAAAACTTCAGATTCAATTATTCGTGCTTCAACAGTATTTAACTGGAAAATTAGTGACACCACAGCATTTAGCCAATCACTTAGCACAGAAGGCAGCTCAAAAGGCGGTTATACTACCAAATCAGAAACAGCATTAACCAATCAAGTTGCGGGTAATCTTTCAAGCAAGATTTCTTACTCTGTTGCGAATAACTCAAAAGCACCAGCGGGAACAAAAGCATCGGATACAGTATTGGCTGCATCTTTGGTATATTCATACTAAGATAGTTCTTCAATACGACTTGAAAAGGGCGGCTTAGGCCGCCCTTTTTTGTGCCTGTGCCCTAAAAACCCTACAATATGTATATCGACAAGGCGTAAGGTCTTGCTAAGGTTCTTGCAAAGAATTTTAGGGGGGTAGGATGGCAGAGCAGGCACTCTTATCATCGTTGCGCGAGCTTTTGCCTGCATCTGCGTTGCTTGTTGATGAAGAAGCATTAAAACCTTATGAGTGTGATGGTTTATCGGTGTATCGTGGGCTTCCACTTGCTGTTGCTCTGCCAGAAACCATTGAACAAGCTCAAGCCATTATCCAGTTATGCAAACAATATCATACACCAGTCATTGCGCGTGGTGCAGGCACTGGTTTGGCAGGTGGCGTTATGCCGAGCAAAGATGCTGTGGTGTTGTCACTCGCTA
>CAZLES010000166.1:0-2223 GCA_964558615.1 uncultured Zetaproteobacteria bacterium | reverse complement strand
GTATTCGCCGCGCCCGCACATGCGGATTCCGCGCTCGCATGGCAACCCGTGGTGGTCGCGCAGTACTTAATCGCCGCCGTGCCAAAGGCCGTAAACGTCTATCTGCCTAAACGCAAGATTCCCTCGTGAATTTCGCCTGACCAGCAAGGCTGATTTTGCACGAATGAAACAAGGCAAACGTTTTCACGTTTCAGGACTAAACTTTATCGTAGCCCCAAATGCCTGCTCTCACGCTCGTTTGGGGCTTGCTGTTTCCAGAAAATACGGCAATGCCGTACAGCGTAATCGGCTCAAGCGCTGTATTCGGAGCGCGTTTCGTCAACACGATATCCGCCGCAAGCCTATTGATATTCTTGCCATACCAACGCCCAAAATAGACCGTTCGAATATCAGCGAACAAAGCATACGTGCTTGCCTTGACCAACTTGCAGAGCGTTGCTGACATGAAGTGGCTATTGATTAAACTGGTGCAGTTTTACCGCTATTTTATTTCACCTATGCTACCCTCCCGTTGCCGCTTTATGCCAACTTGCTCGGCATATGCTCTTGAAGCATTGCAAAAATATGGCGCGCTGAAAGGCGGGTGGCTGGCGCTGAAACGCATTCTACGTTGCCATCCGTTTTCATCATGTCATGGTTACGACCCGCTGCCATAATGCAGTTACCCTTTAAATGATTATGTGTACACAGGATTGACTATCAAATGGACAACAAAAATCTGATTTTAGCTTTTGCACTTTCCATGCTTGTTTTGATTGGCTGGAACATGATGTTTCCGCCACAACAGCCCTTGCAGCCTGTATCCCAGGCGCAAGTATCCCCGCCTACGGACGCGGAGCATGACACAGCAGCCCAAGAGCTGATCGAAAAAACTGCTGATACAACAACCCGTCCTCAAGCTGACCACACTCCCGCAAGCACCTCGCCCGCAAACCAAAAAGAAGTCTTGTCCATGGATACTGTGGCCGAATTTGGCAATGATGTGTTGGCCTTGAAAATCAATGCTCGTGGCTGGTTGACTGAAGCTACACTATTGCAATACCAGGAATCTCTGGATAACCCTGAAAAAATCAAGTTGTTAAGCCATAGTGATATTCACGCTACCTATATCAACAGTGGTGTGCTCCGCCAAAAGCTGGTTGAACCATTCAAGCTTGTATCGCTTACCGAACAGGATGGCAAAACAACAGCAACATTCCAGGGTAAGCTGAGTGATGGTTATATCTGGCAGCGCAACTACACCCTTGACCCTGGCTCATATGTTATCAAAACCACGGATCGCATCCAGGGCGGCGCCGGCCTAAAGCTATACACCCAGGTTGTTGAAAAAAATCCCATCAAACCCAAAACAAGAAACTACAATGAACACGATGGTCCTATTGGTTTATTCAACGATGAGTTAACTGAAGTTACTTACGAAGAGCTGGATGAAACAGGCACCAAAAAATTTGCCTCTGTAGGCGGCTGGACAGGCATGATGACCCGTTACTTTATGAAAGCCCTGTTTGGCGCGGATCAGGATGCCAGCTACCGCTATTATTTCAAAGGTGATGCCAGAGCTTATCAATCAGGTATGATTAACGATGGCATAGTAGATAATGGTGATGCTGTATTTGAAAACAATATTTTTATTGGGCCTAAATCTATCCCTTATCTTAAACAATTTGGCATTGGTCTTGAGCGCGCTGTTGATTTTGGCTGGTTTACCGTAATTGCAAAGCCACTGCACGAAATCATGCTTTGGTTATACCAATATATCCCAAACTATGGCCTCATTATTATCTTGATGGTGGTCGCGCTCAAAGCCATCTTGTTTGTGCCAACACAAAGCGGCTATCGCTCCATGGCAAACATGCGTAAACTGCAACCTAAACTGGTCAAACTCAAAGAGCTTTACGGTGATGACAGGCAAAAAATGGGGCAAGAAGTCATGGCCTTATACAAAAAACATAAAGTGAATCCTTTGGGTGGCTGCTTGCCTATTTTAGCCCAAATGCCCATATTTTTCGCGCTTTATAAAGTGCTCCTGATTTCCATTGAGCTAAGACAAGCGCCCTTTTATGGCTGGATTCAGGATTTATCGGCGCAAGACCCATACTTTATCTTGCCAATTCTGATGGGGGTATCCATGTATATCCAAATGCAGCTTAACCCCGCGCCAACCGACCCCATCCAGGCCAAAGTGATGAAGTTCCTGCCGCTGTTTATGACAGCCATGTTCTT
>CAZLES010000165.1:0-2282 GCA_964558615.1 uncultured Zetaproteobacteria bacterium | reverse complement strand
CCCGCCTCCTTGGCGCCAGTCCGCTTGCCGATGCGTTCTTTGTCGCTTTTAAGTTACCCAACTTTTTCCGCCGCATGTTTGCCGAAGGTACACTCACCGTTGCTCTTGTTCCCGTGCTTGCCGAGCAGCGTAAAAAAGGTGAAGACCATGCTCATGCCTATTTGAACGCGCTTGCGGGTCTGCTGCTTGCGGCACTGATACTTTTCACCGTACTTGGCATGGTGTTGATGCCATGGCTGCTGTTCGCTTTCGCCCCGGGCTTCCATGATGAGGCAGACCGCTGGCAACAAGCGCTTACGCTTGCCCGCCTGATGTTTCCTTATTTATTGTTTATATCACTTGCCGCCATGTCTTGGGCTGTACTCAATACATACCGAAAATTCTCTGTTGCCGCGGCAAGCCCCGCGTTGTTAAACATTGCCATTATTTTTGCTGCCATTGTGATAGCGCCCTTGCACGATAACCCCGCGGAAGCTTTGGCTGTGGGTATAATTTTAGGTGGCGCGCTGCAACTGGGCATACAATTCCCCGCCCTCAAACGCATTGGCTGGATTCCCAAACCCAGTTGGAACCCGCGTATGCCTGCCATCACACAAACACTCAAACTTTTTGGCCCTGCCGTGCTCGGCATTGCCGCTGTACAAATCAATATCTTGGTCGGCACAATTTTAGCCACCTTATTGCCTGTAGGCGCGGTTTCATATTTGTATTACGCCGACAGAGTTGTACAGCTTCCCCTTGCCTTGTTTGGCATTGCCATGGGTACAGCGCTATTGCCTACCTTATCCGAGCATTTGGCAAACAACCACCGCCAAGAGGCGACTCAAGACTTAAGGCGTGGTTTAACATGGTTAACATGGATTATCCTGCCATCCATGGTGGGTTTATTTTTCCTTGCCGAGCCCATTATTCGCACCCTGTTTGAGCATGGCAAGTTCACCGCCCAAGATGCGGCAAACACGGCCTACGCCCTGCAAGCCTACACCGTGGGGCTGATGGTATTTTCATGGTCGCGTGTGTTGTCCACAGCATGTTTTGCAGGCAAAGATGCCAAAGCCCCCATGAAATATGCCATATACACCGTTGCCGTGAATATCGTGCTGGCCGTCATCTTGATGCAATCTTGGGGTTATGTCGGCTTGGCATTGGCTTCCGCGCTCGCATCCTTTTTTAATGTGGGATTATTGTGGGCGCATTTGCATAAAAAGCATGGCGCTATCTTTGATGGGGCAAGCTGGAAGCGTATGGGCTCTGCGGCTTTGGCGTGTACACCCATGGCAGCGTTGTTGTATTTCGCACCCAGCTTTTGGCCATTCCCTGCAGATAAAATCATGCAATTTGTCTGGTTAGGCGTGATTATCATTTCAAGTATGCTGGTGTTCTTTGCCAGCGCGTGGATGCTGGGCGAGAGAACACTGCTCAAACGCCATTAGAAGATTTATACATCATGCGCCTGCTAATTCTGCTTTTTCTGCTTTTGCCCTGGCCTGCCTATGCGGCTGATATTGAGCACCCCATCACTTGGGACAGCAGCTTTTGGGTAGGTTTTGCAGGTGGCATCATCACCCATGAACTGGGGCATGTCGCTATGGCAGCAAGCCTTGGCCAATCCTCAAGGCTTGAATCGGGAAGCGTGGTCTATCCCAGCAGTAGCTTCTCAGCCAAAGAAGCGTTGCGCGTCTCCACCGCAGGCTTTCAAACCCAATGGTTATTGAGCGAATGGGCATTTTATGAGTTGGGCAACCCCAAAGAAACTTTCTTGGATGAACAGCATTATGTTGGCTTGATTACAGCGCATATCACCATTTCCTTAGCATACCTCGCAGGGCTTAAAGAGCAGCCGACCAGCGATATTTACAATGCCGCGGCCGTCTTAAGCAGAAGTAGAAATCAATTGATGGCGGCAGCCTTAGCCCCTGCATTATTGGATGCTTATCGCTTGTGGGGTGATGCGCCAGCATGGGTCGATAAACTTTCCATTGGCCTTAAAGCGGGTGAAATCGGCTTGATTTGGACATTTGAATGAATGGTGTACACTTTAGCCGTGCAATCATAGGGGTGCAAAGGACAATCGTCATGCCGTACTTGATACGGCATCCAGCCCACGCCAATAATATGGATTCCGCATCAAGTGCGGAATGACAAGCCATATTCCCTTATTTGGACATTCCTGCTTTTCATGTAAGCTTCAACTTCACCAAGGGGGTGAGCCATGCAGCGTGAAATTTTTGTCTATGATATTGAAACCGTGCCCGATGCGGATGCCGCGCGCAGATTGCTGG
>CAZLES010000164.1:0-2288 GCA_964558615.1 uncultured Zetaproteobacteria bacterium | reverse complement strand
TCATAATGGCGAAGAATCATATCTCCAGCTCGGCGAGCAGCACGGACAGCAACGAATAACATAAGCAATACCTCAGTTTATAAAACTTTCGTATCATATTCATTTTAAGCTGCGCCTGTGTTAAAAATAAAAACCAACATCCTCATTTAGCGTTGCTAAACTGCGGTGCTGCTTTTCATTTTTGCCTTGGCTCGCATCAAAATGAAAGATGATGGCAAAAGTTTTTTGCGTAAAATCAATTTATTTCCAAAGAACTGCGGCATGGTAGCAGCTTTGTTGGCAAGTTCACTTCAAATGTGATTTAAGGTAACGTCCTGTCCATGATGTTTTACATTGGGCAACGGTTTCAGGCGTACCAGCAATCACAATCTTGCCACCTTTATCACCACCTTCTGGCCCCATATCCACAATCCAGTCTGCGGTTTTAATCACATCCAAATTATGCTCAATGACAATCACGGTATTGCCTTTATCCACTAGCGTATGCAACACATCAAGCAGCTTGTCCACATCGGCAAAGTGCAGCCCTGTGGTAGGTTCATCAAGGATATATAGTGTGTCTCCCGTGGCTTTTCTTGCCAGCTCTTTGGCCAGTTTGACTCGCTGGGCTTCACCGCCTGAAAGCGTGGTCGCGGCTTGCCCCAAACGAATATAGCCCAAGCCCACTTGTCGCAGGGTATTCAGGCGGTGTTTCAGGCTGGGGATGGCCTGAAAAAAATCAAAGGCCTCATCCACGGTAAGGTGCAATACATCATCAATGGTTTTACCCTTGTATCGAATATCCAGGGTTTCACGATTGTAGCGTTTACCCTGGCAGGTTTCACAGTTGACATAAACATCAGGCAAAAAGTGCATTTCCACCTTTATTAAACCATCACCCTGACATGCCTCGCAACGACCACCTTTAACATTGAATGAAAAACGGCCAATTTTATAGCCACGAGCTCTGGCTTCAGGTACAGCGGCAAAAAGCTCGCGAATGGGGGTAAAAATGCCTGTGTAGGTTGCGGGGTTAGAGCGGGGCGTACGCCCAATCGGGCTTTGGTCAATATCGATGATTTTGTTGATTTTATCCTCGCCAATCAATGCCTTGTGCGCGCCAATACGCTCTGTTTTCAGGCCTTTGGCGTGGGCAAAAGCACGGTATAACGTATCCAGTGTGAGCGTGGATTTTCCAGAGCCAGACACGCCTGTGACACAAGTGAATCGACCCATGGGAAATTCAGCCGTTACATTTTGCAGATTATGCTCGGATGCGCCTGTGACACCCAGCATGGGATGGTTTTGAGGTACAGGACGGCGTTTGGGGGTTTGAATGGACTTGCGCCCTGTTAAATAGTCGGCGGTTAGTGTTTTCTTTTTGAGAATCTGGGCAAGTGTACCTTGGGCGACCACTTGTCCACCGTGCTCACCTGCCTGTGGCCCCATATCCACAATAAAATCAGCGGCACGTATGGCATCCTCATCATGCTCGACTACAATCACGGAATTGCCAAGGTCTCTTAAGCGTTTGAGCGTATTTAATAGTCTATCGTTGTCCCGCTGATGCAAGCCAATGGATGGTTCATCCAGAATATAGAGCACACCCACCAAGGCAGAGCCAATTTGGGTGGCTAAGCGAATACGCTGGGCTTCACCGCCTGATAAAGTGCCCGCAGTACGATTGAGGCTTAAATAATCCAGACCAACTTCAATCATGAAACCAAGCCGCGCGGATATTTCTGCCAATACTTTCTCAGCAATCTTCTGGTCTTGTTGATTAAGCGATAAACCTTGTACCCAGGCCTGGATTTCGCGCAAAGGTCGGCTACAAAGCTCTGGTAGCGATAAACCGCCCAGCACAACATGCCGAGCCGCGATATTTAAGCGCGAACCTTCACAGGCAGGGCAATCAATAGCATTGATATATTGGCTTAATTCTTCACGCACGCTTTCGGATGATGTTTCCCTGTATCGTCTTTCCAGATTGGGAATCACGCCTTCAAAGGGGCGGCTTACCGTGCGTGCCTGGGTTGCGGTTTCAAACGTAAAATCAACATGCTGACGGCCTGTACCATACAAAATGGCTTTTTGGGTTTCAGGCTTGAGTTTGGTAAAAGGTGTCAACATATCTTCGCCCATAAACTTGACCACAGCCGCAATGATTTGTTTATACATAAAGGTTTCACGACCACCCCAAGGGATAATCGCGCCTTCATCAAGGGTGAGCGCGGGGTTGACCACCAAATCAGGATCAAAAATGGTTTGTTTGCCAATGCCATCGCATTTGGGGCAAGCGCCAGCGGGAG
>CAZLES010000163.1:0-2290 GCA_964558615.1 uncultured Zetaproteobacteria bacterium | reverse complement strand
GCAACGTGGAAATCATTATGTTAGAGCTTTTACAACACGTTGAACGCATTGCCAAAGATGCAGGGCAAAATATTTTATTGCCCGCATTTGAAAGCCAGCTTGCGATGCAGACACGCAAAAGTGATGGCTCAATTGTCACTGAAACTGATGATAAAGCACAAGCCTTTATCCAGGAAGCTTTACATGTGCTTGACCCATCCATTGGCTTTTTAGGCGAAGAGATGACCCAAGAAGAACAACTGCAAGCCCTACACCATGGTAGCAAGTTTTGGTGCGTTGACCCGCTAGACGGCACGGGAAACTTCACCACACCCATGCCCTTGTTTGCCATATCCATTGCCTTGATTGCAGATGGAAAGCCCGTGTTAGCCTGCATTTATGACCCTGTGCGTGATGACATGTTTTCAGCCACATTGGGCAAGGGTTTACGTATCAATGGTGAGAACTATACACCTATCCCCATCAACAAAACTTTAGATGACTGCATTGGTTTTATTGATTTCAAACGCCTGAACTCCGAACTTGCCACAAAACTCGCGACACAAAAGCTTTATCGAAGTCAACGTAACCTTGGTACATGCGCCCTGGAATGGGCATGGCTTGCTGCGGGGCGGGCACAATTTATTATCCATGGCGGGCAAAAGCTTTGGGATTATGCCGCAGGTGTATTGCTGGCCGAAGAAACCCATTGCATCATTACCGACTTTATGGGCCAACATCCTTTTACCCGACCACAATTAAGCAGCCCTGTCATCGCCGCAACAAATCAAAAGCTGGCTGATGCCTGGCTTGATGTGACAAAAGTTGACGAAACATCGTGAACGCCTACCTTTCTTGCCCGTGAAAAGTGATAACCCCTTAAATCAAGCCATTAAACTGTGTACGGATGATATGAAGCTGGTGAATGATTGCATTCACGACAACCTTCAATCTGATATCCCCATGATTCCTGCCATTGGCCACTATATTATCAATAGTGGTGGCAAACGCTTGCGCCCACTGTTGTGTTTACTGATTGCCAAAATGTTTGATTATCAAGGTAGTCGCCATATTCCATTGGCTGTGGTGATTGAATTTATACATACCGCATCATTATTGCATGATGATGTGGTAGATTCCTCAGATTTTAGGCGCAACAACCCTTCCGCCAATGCCGTATGGGGCAATCAAGCCAGTGTATTGGTCGGCGACTATTTATTCTCTCGCTCATTTCAAATGCTGGTGCAAGATAATGATATGGGCATGTTAAAATTAATGTCTGATGTCACCAACGCGCTTGCAGAAGGCGAGGTTTTACAACTATCACGCACATTTCATTTGGAAATGACAGAAGAAGAATGCTTGGAAGTGATTGAACGTAAAACTGCAATTTTGTTTGCGGCAGCAGCAAAAGTGGGCGCGCATGTCAGCAAGCAACCTGATAACATCATTCAGGATATGGCAGAATATGGTATGTGTTTGGGTGTCGCTTTCCAGCTTATGGATGATGCTTTGGATTACTTGTCGGATGAAGAAGCTGCGGGCAAACCTGTTGGCCACGACCTGGAAGAAGGTAAAATCACCTTACCTCTTATCCACGCCATGCAGCAAGATGCAGAGCTTAGAGCGCGCGTTCACACCATCGCCGAACGTGAGGAAAACCCCTATCACAAAGGAGACCGGGAATGGGTACGCGATCGTGTACTGCAACATGGCGGCACAACATATACCATGCAAAAAGCTCAAGACTATGCCGCGCGTGCCATCGCTTTGTTGCCTGATGTGCAAAATCAACACATACGCACCCTACTTTGTGATTTAGCTAACTTTTCTGCACAAAGAATCTACTAAACTTGCTGAAATGAAATTTCTCGTCTAATGTTTTAGCCGTTGAATAAAAAGAGGGAGAAAAACATGGGAATTGATATCAAATGGCTGGAAGAACACTTCTTTAAACAAGGGCTTTCAGACGCACAAAAAAACTTAATCAACGAAAAAATTGAAGCAACCCAATACGCCAAAGGCGATGTTATCGTAGCGCAAGGTAGCCCTGGCGATGCAGTATATGTGATTCGTTCTGGAAAAGCTTATATTGATTGCAACTGCAATGGTGAACATATGCGTGTTGGCACGGCTAAAGAAGGCGACTTGGTCGGCGAAATGAGCTTTTTAACTGAAGATGATGCCAGTGCAACCGTGACCGCATGTGAGGATTGCGTGGTTTACAAACTATCGCGTACTGCATTTACTGACTTTATGCGCTCAGACCCAGACTTGGTTTATGCCATTTTTGCGCACCTATTAACGCATA
>CAZLES010000162.1:0-2316 GCA_964558615.1 uncultured Zetaproteobacteria bacterium | reverse complement strand
CAGAGCCTTTGGCTTCCACACAGGCAAAACCATCACCCACTTCCACAGCTTTGACGGCTTGAATGCTCATCATGGCTTTGGCTAAATCCGCATCCAATCGGTCAAACACGGGCTCACCCAAGCCTGCTGGCACACCATAAGCTTCAACCGTCACTGACGCGCCAATGGAGTCACCTGTTTTACGCAATTTGTCCATATAATCAGCCATTGCTTTTGCCGCATCCGCATCAGGGCAAAAAAAGGGGTTATTATCAATTTCATCCATCGAAAAGTTGTTGGGATTGATTTGAATAGGCCCAATTTGATCTACCCAGCCAGCAATGCGAACACCAAAGTGCGCCAAAAGCTTGCGTGCTACAGCCCCTGCTGCCACCCGCATCGCAGTTTCTCGTGCAGATGAGCGACCGCCACCACGATAATCTCTAAAACCATACTTTTGATAAAAAGTGAAATCCGCGTGTCCAGGGCGAAACTTGTCTTTAATATCAGAATAATCTTTACTGCGTTGGTCGGTATTGCGAATCAATAAAGCAATGGGGCAACCTGTAGTTTTCCCCTCAAACACACCCGATAAAATTTCCACTTCATCGGCTTCCCTGCGTTGCGTTGTATATTTGGATTGGCCTGGTTTACGCCTATTCAAATCAGGTTGGATATCAGCTTCCGATAATGCCACACCAGCAGGACAGCCCTCGACAATGGCGACCAAAGCCTTGCCGTGGGACTCGCCAGCCGTACTTACCCGAAAGATTTGCCCAATGCTAGAACCTGACATCTCTTATCCCCAACCCTTTAAACACAAATGTCCATACAATAAATGATTTAACTTGCCTGAATATTGTTCGCTAGTAAGACAGAATAAGCAAGCTTACAACTGTAAGTGCGTGTTTCTAACGCCGCTAGAGAACAATAGGCAGGTAAGAGAAACATTATTCGCCCGGGTCACCTACGCCAACATGGAACCCCGCATCCACATAATGAACCTCACCCGTTACACCTGATGACAAGTCAGATACCAGATATGCCGTTGTGTTCCCGACCTCTTCCTGGGTGACATTGCGACCAAGCATGGAGCCACGCGCGCTTTTGGCCATTAGTGCCTTAAAGTCACCTACCGCAGACGCAGCCAGTGTGCGAATAGGACCTGCCGAAACCGCATTCACACGAATACCTCGCTGCCCTAAATCATGCGCTAAATAACGCGTGGATGCTTCAAGGGCAGCTTTAGCTACACCCATCAGACCATAGCCTGGAACAGCACGCTCCGCGCCAAGATAAGTCATGGTGACCATACTTCCGCCATCTTGCATCAAACCTGCCGCGCGCCTTGCGCACGCAATAAAAGAATAAGCGGAAATATCCATAGCCAACTGGAAATCATCCCTAGTTGCCTGAGAAAAAGGGTTGCGTAGCGCATCCTTGTTGGCAAAAGCAATGGAGTGTACCAAAAAGTCTAGCTTACCCCATTTTTCTTCCACTTTGGCAAAAAACGCATCAATTTGCGCATCATCGCCCACATCCATTGGCTCAATCAATGTTGAACCTACTTCTTCCGCCAAAGGACGAACACGCTTTTCAAGCTGCTCACCCAAATAATTGAAGCCTAACTCCCCACCTTCACGATGACAGGCCTGCGCAACCCCCCAAGCAATAGACTTGTTGTTAGCCAAACCAAGAATCAAACCTTTTTTTCCTTCAAGAATACCCATGGAATCCCCTTCTCATCATTTTGAATGAATTTTAACTGTTTTTCCGAATTCTAACAGATGAAACTTTTTTCGCACCTTCACGGATTCAGGGTTGCCATTGCACAAAGCCCTGCAACAAGCTCATCCCAACCTTTTGACTTTTTTCAGGATGAAACTGCATACCCAGAATATTATCCCGACCAATCACAGCGGCAAACGGAAAATCCCCATACGAACAGGCCGCCAACAACTCGTCAGGATTGCGTGGCGCGCAATAATACGAATGAACATAATAAGCTTGGTCACCCTGATGTATGCCTTGCAATACCGCGTGCACCTGACGAGCAGGTAAAACCACATCATTCCAACCCATATGTGGAATCTTAAAGCCTCGCTCCACATGCGTTTCAGGAAAATGCTTCACTTCACCTTCAATCAGATTTAGCCCCGCATGCACACCAAATTCATAGGAGCGCGTCATCAATACCTGCATGCCAAGACAAATGCCGAGAAATGGTGTGCCCTTAGCTACCGTTTCTTTCAACGCATCAGCCATGCCTGTTTCTTTCAGCGTATGCATACAATCACGAAACGCACCCACGCCAGGCAATACAATCCTATCATAGTT
>CAZLES010000161.1:0-2318 GCA_964558615.1 uncultured Zetaproteobacteria bacterium | reverse complement strand
TGATTGAAGCTCGTATTGTTGAGGCTAGTGATCAATTTACCCATAGTATTGGTGTGCGATGGGGCGGTAGTGTAAATCGATCAAGAACTGGTAATTTCCCGAATTCTGTTGCAGTTGGTGCGGCTAATGGGGTGACAGCGGCCAACTCATCTGCGATTATTTCTGGCGGTCAAACTGCGGCAACAACGCGAGGCTTCCTGGTTGATTTGCCTGCTGCAGGTACTGGCGGCTCAATTGGTTTAAGTTTGGGTTCATTAAGTAATGCCTTAAATTTAGATCTTGAGCTATCAGCAGCGCAAGCCGATGGCGTGGCAAAAATTATTTCTAATCCAAGGATTGTGACGAGCAACTTAAAACAAGCAACGGTAACACAAGGGGCATTACTACCCTTTGTTACACCAGCTACAGCCAATAATCCTGCAACAACAGAGCTGATAAAAGCAGCGTTAACTTTAACAGTTACACCACAAATTACGGCTGATGGTGGCGTGATTATGGATATTACAGTCACCAAAGACGCACCAGCAAGCTTTGGTGGGGCAACGGGGATTAACTCTAAGGCCGTGACAACGAATGTATTTGTTAAAAATGGTGAAACCATTGTGATTGGCGGTGTATATACTCGAGATAAGGGCAGCAACAAAACTGCAGTGCCATTTTTCTCGGAAATACCATTCCTAGGCTGGTTGTTTAAAACAGAAGAAACACGAGATAATAAAACAGAATTACTGATTTTTATTACGCCCAAAGTGATGGATGGCGCAGTATAAATACCAATAGAGCTACTAATAGATGCACATCATACATGTGGGGCTGATGGGCTCAGGAAAATCCACAATCGGGAAGCTTTTGGCTTCCCGATTGTCTTTATCCTTTGTGGATTTGGATGATTTTATTGTTAGTCAAGCTGGGAAAACCATACCTGATATATTTCAAGATGAAGGTGAAGAAGCTTTTCGGGCCCTGGAAAGTCGATTGCTGGCAGAAGTATTGATGCGTGATAGCGAACAAGTCATTGCGACGGGTGGTGGTGTGATATTATCAGCAGAAAACAGGGCGTTAATGAAAGAATCAGGGCGTGTGATTTGGCTAGATGCCAGCCCTGTTGTCTTGGCTAAACGCATTGCTGGCGATAGAAATCGCCCACTACTTGATGATGTTGACCCACTGTTTAAAATGATTTCTTTAGCCACACAACGCAATCCCTTGTATGCGGAGGTGGCCGACTTGCGTGTGGACACAGAAAAACTGTCCACGCAAGAAACAGTAGATACTATTGCTGCTTTTCTGTCAGAGTAAGGCGCATGGAAAAGTTGATGCAAGTGTATCAGGTGAATCTGGGCGAACGCTCTTATGACATTCATATTGAATCAGGCTGCCTTGGCCATATAGGTGATAAGCTCACACAGTTGTTTTCAGGGGCAAAGCGCTGTTTGATAGCCAGTAATAATGTGGTTGCGCCACTGTATCTAAACACGGTACAGCAGTCTCTGGAAGAAGCTGGTTGGCTTGTGCACACACATTTGTTTCCCGATGGTGAAGCTTTCAAGAATTTGGAGCAGTGGTCACAACTACTGGACAGCCTTATGGATGCCAAATTATCGCGTGACGAGCCGATGATTGCTTTGGGTGGCGGTGTTGTAGGTGATATGACGGGGTTTGCGGCATCGGCATACCGCCGCGGCATACCTTTTGTGCAAATACCAACCACCTTACTTGCACAAGTTGATTCTAGCGTGGGCGGTAAAACAGCTGTCAGTCATCCACATGGCAAGAATATGATTGGTGCTTTTTACCAGCCCAAACTGGTATGGATTGATACGGATGTATTGCAAACATTAGCAGCCAATCAATTGCGCGCAGGCCTGGCAGAAGTGCTGAAGTATGGCGCGATTTGGGACAAATCATTTTTTTCCTATGTGGCAGATCATGCCTTAGCATTACATACCTTGGACACAGAGGTGATGACCCAAGCTATTTTATCATCATGTCGTTATAAAGCAGAAATTGTGATGCAAGATGAAACTGAGCAAGGTGCTAGGGCACTACTTAATCTTGGGCATACCTTTGGCCATGCCATTGAATCTATGACACATTATACTGAATATCTGCATGGTGAGGCCGTAGCGATTGGTATGCGTATGGCCGCACGCCTATCCGAGCAGCTTGGCCATGCACCAAAAGGTACAGAAGATGCTATGCTGCAAGCACTAAAAGCTTTAGAGCTTCCTGTAGATGTGCCTCAATTCACGGCTGAGCGATGGCTTGATGCTATGGGGCATGATAAAAAGAATGTCGGCAGTTTGATTCGTTATATT
>CAZLES010000160.1:0-2332 GCA_964558615.1 uncultured Zetaproteobacteria bacterium | reverse complement strand
GTATGAGCATGTCAATTTTCAAGCGTTTGAGCAAAGGTTTAAGCAAAAGCCGTGACGGGCTTGCCGCCATGTTTCCCAAAGCATCCAAAAACAGGCTTAGTGACGCTGAATGGCAAGATATTGAAGATGCCTTGATTATGGCTGATTGCGGCGCACCACTTGCCATGCGCTTGATAGAGCAAGCCAAAAAAACACCCCAGCCTCTACAAACCTTACGCCAGCTGATGAAAGCATCACTTGAGTATGACACACCCATCCAGGAAGCCAAACCCTTTGTCTTGCTGGTCGCGGGTGTCAACGGCACAGGTAAAACCACCACCATTGGTAAACTTGCCAATATGTATGCTGCTCAGGGAAAAAGAGTATTGATTGGTGCCGCGGACACCTTTAGGGCAGCAGCAGTCGAGCAATTGGCAGTTTGGGTGGAGCGAGCAGGTGCTGATATTGTGAAGCAAGCCGAAGGCGCAGACCCCGCATCGGTTGCCTTTGATACCATTTCCCGTGGCATCGCCAAAGCTTATGATGTGATTATGATTGATACAGCAGGGCGCGTGCAAACCGATATAGGGTTGATGAATGAGCTTGCCAAAGTTTATCGGGTGATGGGCAAAGCTTTAGATGGTGCGCCGCATGAAGTATGGCATGTGGTCGATGGTGGCACAGGGCAAAATGCGGTGGCGCAAGTAGAAAAATTTCGTGAAGCCGTGCATACTACTGGGCTGATTGTTACCAAGCTGGATGGTACAGGTAAAGGTGGTATTTTATTGCAACTCTGCGATAAATTTAAGCTCCCCATACGTTATGTAGGCGTTGGCGAAACCTTAGAAGATTTAATGCCATTTAACCCTGATGATTATATTGATAGCTTACTTCCCCCAAGTCTTAGCACCGAAAAATCAAGCTAATTTCCAAAGGCGCTTACCTTTGAAGAGCACACTTTCCCATTTGGATTCATAACCCGATGGTATTTCCGCCATCCCAGTAATCAAATACCCACCTTTATGCATGGTTTTAGCCACGCGATCCACGACCTTCTTGCGCTCTTCAGTCGTGAAATAAATCAAGACATTCCTTAAAAACACAACATCAAATGGACCATGCCGCTTCACCTGCGTCATCACCCCGTCATCCGTTAAGTTACCCGTTTGGAAATCAACCATACTTTTTAATGCGCTGCTCACCCGCCAATCTTTAGATTTATCATCATAATGAAAAAAACGCTCCAGGCGCTTAGCAGACATACCACGTTTAACTTCCACCTCAGAGTAAACACCTGCTTTGGCATAGGCAATGGCTTCTGTGGACAAATCTGTACCTAAAATTTTCACCATACGCTGCCCTTGCGGTAACGCTTCATTAGCAACCATGGCAATGGAATAGGCTTCTTGCCCACGAGATGCAGCACACGACCATACTTTAATCGTTGAGCGCCCTTTCTTTATCAATTCTGGAAAAATCATCTCACTTAAAGCTTCATAAGGATACTGATCTCTAAAAAATAATGTTTCATTGGTTGTCATGGCATCAATGGCAGCAGAGGCAATTGGAGAATTTTCAGATTGTCTTACACAATCCACCAGCTTATTCAAATCTGAAATCGCATGTGAACGCAGCAATGGCTGCAACCGCGATTGAATCAAATATTTTTTATCGGGTGTAATAATGATACCGCTCTTTTTCTCTAAAAAACCTCTGAACCAATGAAACTCTTGTTCTCTCATGCTCGACACTCCGTATATCTCATCAATCGGCGGGCAATGGCATCTAAAGGAAGCTCTTCATCAGCAGCGCCCAAACGTACCGTTGCGCCTGCCATACCCCAAACTGTGCTTGTAGCTTCATCTTGCACCAGGACTAAGTTATCTTTATCGGCTAAAAGCTTAGCCCCTTTAGCGCCATCATCGCCCATGCCTGTAATCACTAAAGCTAAAGTGTTGGTTTTAGGTGATAATTCAGCCAAAGATTCAAACAATACATCCACAGAGGGGATACAGTGATTCACCTTTGCTCCATCTTCTAGCTTGACACGCAAGCGTGAGCCAAAACCGACAATTTTCATATGAATGTCACCTGGTGCAAAATAGATATGCCCTGCCTTTAAGGTTTCGCCATCTTTTGCCACTGAACATGCTAACTGGCTGATGCCTGCAATACGCGTGGCAAGCTTTTCAAGAAACAGCTTGGGCATATGCTGTGTAACCACGATAGGCACGGGAAAATGCTTAGGTAATGCCTTGAAAATAGTGGCCAAAGCATCAGGGCCTCCTGTACTTGAGCCAATAGCAACCAAATCAGGGCATTTTTTACATTTCATCTGCGCACTTACCATATC
>CAZLES010000159.1:0-2346 GCA_964558615.1 uncultured Zetaproteobacteria bacterium | reverse complement strand
AGGAAGCTCTTGCCACCTGGATTGATGAAGGCGAAGGGCATAGTCAAAAATTATTGAAGCGTAGTAAAGGCATTATTCCTGATTGGCTGCACACTGCTTTAATGTTGTGGTGGGATAAACCAGACCATCATCCCAAAATTAATGATGAAAAAGACACCCCACTTATCATCGCCCTTAAGGCACGCCTTGCAACTGATGATACCCATATCACATGCCTCAGTTTAAGTGAAAGACAACATTATTTGGATGTCTGGCTGGCCGTACATCCTGCGGCACCCCTTGCCCTAAGGCGAAAAGCCAAGCTGTTGGGGGATATGGGTGAATACGCTGAACAAGTACAAATGCTTGAAGCCTTGATTCAAAAAAACAAAAACATTCAAGACTTGAAGCCTCAGCTTGCCAAGGCATTATATCAACTGGCCAAACAAGATACATCCCATCAATTGGCGCACTTGCGCAAGGCCAACCGTTTATTACCTGGTGACGCGGATATTCTCCAAGCGCTTGCCATAGCCTTGGCAGAACATGGTGAGCAAACCAGTGCTGAGCGTTTACTGCTTGACTATTTGCAACAGCATGATGACATCACATTGGCACAAACAGCATTCAAGCTCCTCTCACTGGATGCTCTGAAACATTTCAAACAACTGGACAAGCCTGTATATCAAAGAACCTATGCTGGTCGTTGGTTGCGCATGATGCTGGCTCATGAAGCAGATTTGATTGGCATCGCCAAAGATGCTCTGGATGCCATGCTTGAACAAAATCCAACCGCGCTATTGTGGAAAACCAAAGGTGACTGGTTTGCTGCTGAACACGCTTGGGAAGAAGCCACGGCTTGTTATCAAAAAGCTTTAACTCAAAACCAAGACGGATGATTGAGCGCAACATTTAGCGATTTTTTTCAGGTATTATTTCAACAAGGACTCAAATAAGGGCAAATCTTCAGACACCTTATAGCCATTGGCTTTGGCCTCTTTGTTGGCAGCGGCTATTTCTGCCAAGCTAATAGCTGCGTAAGGTTTGCAGGTTTTTCGCTTTTTACACACGCAAGCCACACATGCCACCAGCTCATTTTGAAAGCCACGCGCCATACCTTTTCGTGTACACCAGATATGTTTCATTCTGCCATATTAGAGCCTGTTTGTACTAACTGTGTCAACATTACACATCAAATGTGACAAACATACCCGTATCAGCTAAGCTTACACAAGTAGTATTCCTTCCAAGGGTAAAAAAGGAGTGCGCCTATTGGCTGTAGATATTCAAGCGTTACAACATTTACATAAGCAAATGCTTAGGCACCTTGATGAATATGAATACCATATTGATTTTGAAGCCAGGCTTAAACTGATACAAAAAGGTAAACGCTTATTGGCTGATTACTTTAAGCACTCGATTGCTCTAAACAAAGCACTCTATGAAGGTGACCCCAAAGATGAACATTTGCAAACCACACTACGCATCTATGCCAAAGATATGCATGAAGAAGGAAAAAAAATTATCTCAACCTTCCTAAAATATGGCAAAGGCTGCGAAAGTAAGCAGCGCTTTAAGTTTCAGATGGAAATTGCAGAAGCCATTCATTTGCTTGAACACCGTATCAAAAATGAAAAAGAACACTTACTTCCTGAGTATCTTAGAATCTTTACGACATAACCTGAATATCATATTTGACTACTCTTTTTCATGAACCATTTGAGCATACCGCCAAAACTGCCTAGGCTTCGCCGATGAATACACAACACTCATTCCAACACCTGATGCAAAATTATGCGAGGTTTCCACTCACCCTTGTCAAAGGGCAAGGCTCTCGCGTGTGGGATGATACAGGCAAATCCTATTTGGATTTTGTCGCAGGTATTGCGGTCAACACCTTAGGGCACGCACATCCTGCCATGATTCAAACCATAAGCGAACAAGCTGCCACCATGTTGCATTGCTCAAACTTGTATTTTAATCCGCAGCAAAATGAACTGGCGAAACAACTGGTTGAACTTTCAGGCTTAGATAAAGTGTTTTTCTGCAATTCAGGTGCCGAAGCCAATGAAGCTGCCATTAAAATTGTGCGTAAATATTTCCACGATCAAGGCAAAGAGAAATATACAGTGATTACGGCAACCCAATCTTTTCACGGTAGAACCATGCAAACCATTGCCGCCACAGGGCAAGATAAGGTCAAACAAGGCTTTGCACCATTACCTCAAGGGTTTAAGCATGTGCCACTCAATGATATTTCAACGCTTGAGCAAGCCATTGATGATACCACTGCAGCCATCATGCTTGAGCCATTGCAAGGCGAAGGTGGAATTCATCTCGCCAATACTGAATACTTAAAAGCCATAC
>CAZLES010000158.1:0-2347 GCA_964558615.1 uncultured Zetaproteobacteria bacterium | reverse complement strand
TTCTTTGCTTCGTTTCTTTGATGGCAAAGAAATGAAGAAACACTAACCGCAGAGGTCGCGAAGTTACGCAGAGGAAGATAAATCAACCACGAAGCACTCAAAGAACACGAAGAGAAACTAGATGGTTAGCACATATTGTACCTTATCTGTTTATATCTATGTTTATCTGTGGCTAAAACACCTTAACTACACCGCATTGCCCGCAGCATACCCAGAGCTCCAAGCCCATTGAAAGTTAAAACCACCCAAATGCCCTGTCACATCCACCACTTCACCAATAAAGTATAAACCACCTACATGCTTGGCTTGCATGGTTTTAGAATCCAAATCAGCCGTATCCACGCCACCGACTGTGACTTCCGCAGTTCTGTAACCTTCTGTACTGCTGGGTTTAATGACCCAAGCCTGTAAAAAAGCTGCCAATTGCTCAATATCCTTAGCTGATAAAGATTGCACTTTCCTTTGCATATCAAAGCTTTTAGATAAAAGCCCAACCAAACGTTTGGGGAAGATATGCGATAAAACTGTTGCCAATAATGCTTGGGGATGGCTTTGCTTTTGTTCATCCATCCATGCTTTCAAATCTATATTGGGAATCAAATTGATTTGAATACTATCGCCCGGCAACCAGTAGGATGATATTTGTAGAATAGCAGGACCAGATAACCCTCTATGGGTAAAAAGCATAGCCTCTTTAAAACTTGGCACTTTGTGCTCAACCAAAGATACCACAACCGGTAATGAAATACCTGCCAAGGCTTTAAAATCATCTTTGTCTTTGCCTGTAAACATAAACGGAACCAAACCTGGGCGTGTATCCACAACATTTAAACCAAATTGCTTGGCTATCTTAAAACCAAAACCTGTCGCACCCATTTTAGGAATAGACAATCCACCCGTGGCAACCACTAAGGATTGGCATGTCCATCCACCGATACTGGTTTCCAGTATAAAATCTTCATGTTTTTCAATGGATTGCACTTCAACACCCAATGCAAGCTGCACACCATAACCATGACACTTATCCAGCAGCATGTTGATAATATCTTGCGCCGACTTATCACAAAATAACTGCCCATGCTCACGCTCGTGATAATCAATACCAGCTTGTACTATCCAATCGATGAAGTCCCACTGGTTAAAACCTGCCAAAGCCGATTTACAAAAATGTTTGTTCTGTGAAATATAATGGTCTGCTGTCACATCAAGGTTAGTAAAATTACAACGTCCGCCGCCAGAGATGCGAATCTTCTCCGCAGCCTTAGCCGACTTCTCCAAAATCAACAGCGATTTGCCACGTTTTGCCGCAACAATCGCACACATCAAACCCGCAGCACCCGCTCCAATAATGATAACATCCACACTTTTCATCTGCACCATCTTGAAAACATTGACGTATTTTGCAATGGCTGATTTATCAAATTAAACACACAAGATTATTCACTATATCTTGCTTGCAAATCTCGTTATCATCGGGCTTCTTTTTATACACAGAGGATGTTTAAGTTTATGTCGGAATTAAGTGAAACCATGCCAAGCGATAAAATTTCAGTGCAAATGAGCTCAGGAAGCAATGAGGCAAGGCAGCCCTACCCTAACTCCAAGAAGGTGTATATTGAGGGCTCACGCCCTGATATTCGCGTGCCTATGCGTGAAATTAGCTTATCGCCAACCCAAACATCGAATGGCATAGAAGAAAATCACCCTATCCTTGTTTATGATACATCTGGCCCTTATACCGATCCTGATGTTGAGTTAGATTTAAGAAAAGGTCTGCCTAATGTTCGCTCTGCTTGGATTGAAGAGCGCGATGACACTGCTCCGCTAACTGGACTATCTTCTAAATATGGCAATGAACGCCGCGATGATGCAAGCGTTGACCATCTAAGGTTTGAACATTTAAAACAGCCTCGCAAAGCCAAAGTTGGCAAAAATGTAAGCCAAATGCATTATGCAAGACAAGGTATCATCACGCCTGAAATGGAATATGTCGCCATTCGTGAGAATCAAAAACGTGAACATTTGCGTGAAATCACCAAGCAACATCCTGGGCAAAACTTTGGTGCAAATGTTCCGCATGTCATCACCCCTGAATTTGTGCGCGATGAAGTGGCTCGTGGTCGCGCCATTATCCCTGCCAACATCAATCATCCTGAATTGGAGCCTATGATTATTGGCCGCAACTTTTTGGTCAAAATCAATGGTAATATTGGTAACTCAGCTTTGGGCTCATCCATTGAAGAAGAAGTGGATAAAATGACTTGGGCAACCCGCTGGGGCTCAGATACCATCATGGATTTATCCACGGGTAAAAACATTCATGAAACCCGCGAATGGATTATTCGCA
>CAZLES010000157.1:0-2363 GCA_964558615.1 uncultured Zetaproteobacteria bacterium | reverse complement strand
GTATTTTTATTTCCAGGGCAAGGCTCGCAATCCAAAGGGATGCTGGCAGACTTGATTGCTGAAGAAAGTATTGTGCAAAACACATTTGCGCAGGCATCTGACATTTTGGGTTATGATATGGTAGCTTTGGTTACAGAAGATGCGGATGGAAAGCTTGATCAGACTGAATATACACAGCCCGCATTATTAACAGTATCCACCGCCTTGCATCGATTATGGGAAGCACGAGGTGGCGCAAGGCCAGCACAAGTCGCGGGGCATAGTTTGGGTGAATATTCCGCATTGGTAGCGGCAGGCGCGCTGGATTTTTCGGATGCTGTGGCACTGGTTGCTTTTCGCGGGCAAGCCATGAGTAAGGCTGTGCCTGCTGGTGTGGGAAAAATGGCTGCGATTATTGGTTTGGATGATGACACAGTGATTGCGCTTTGTGAGCAGGCCTCGGATGATGATAACAAAGTATGGGCAGCCAACTTGAATTGCCCAGGGCAGTTGGTTGTTGCGGGTCATGCCGCTGCAACAGAACGATTGATGCAGGCAGCCAAGGAAGCAGGGGCTAAACGTGCATTGCCACTAGCTGTATCAGCACCTTCGCACACACCGCTTATGCAAGATGCGGCAGATGCTATAGCTGAGAAGTTAGAAGGTATCACGATTAACACGCCCGCTTGCCCAGTTTGGAGCAATGCAAGGGCCACAACCTTAACAGAAAGCAAAGATATTCGTGATGCGCTGGCAGAGCAACTGGTTTCGCCAGTGCGCTGGACAGAAATCGTGCAACAATTAAGTGAGCAAGGTGTGACACAAGCGGTTGAAATGGGGCCAGGTAAGGTATTGGCTGGCTTGGTACGCCGTATTGATAAAAATATTAATGTTGCTTCAGTACAAAGTAATGATTTGATGAATAAGGCATTGGGGGAGTCATGATGAGTGAGAAGAAAGTTGCAATGGTGACAGGCGCAAGCCGAGGTATTGGCTTTGCCATTGCTGAAGGTTTTGCAAAAGCAGGCTATAACCTTGCGATTTGCGCGACCCGCGAAGCCACAGTCAATGCATCGGCAGATGAATTGAAAGCTTTGGGTGCAGATGTACTTCCTGTGGTGGTTGATGTTAGTGATAGTGCTGCGGTTAAAGCATTTGTACAGGATACAATCCAACACTTTGGCCGTGTGGATGTTTTGGTGAATAATGCAGGTATCACCAAAGATAGTTTGGCCATGCGTATGAAAGAAGAGGATTGGCAAGCGGTGATTGACACCAATTTATCATCAGTTTTTTATGCGTCACAAGCTGTGTTAAAGCCTATGATGAAAGCGCGTAGTGGGCGTATTATTAATATATCTTCAGTGGTTGCCTCTATGGGTAACCCTGGTCAGCTTAATTATTGCGCATCTAAAGGTGGTATTGATGCCATGACTCGTTCATTGGCGCATGAAGTGGGTTCACGGGGCATTACTGTGAATGCTATTGCGCCAGGCTTTATTGCAACAGATATGACGGATGCGTTGGGTGATGATGCAAAATCAGCGCTGGAAACGCGCATTCCCTTAGGTAGATTAGGTATGCCTGAAGATATTGCTGCCATGGCAGTGTTTTTAGCATCAGATGGTGCCGCTTATATCACAGGGCAAATCATGCATGTGAATGGTGGCATGTATATGTAATCAATTTTCTTTTACAAGGCAGGGGCAATTATTTTTACCTGTTGTGTGAGAGGAAAGTGAGCGTTGAACTTGCCAAATGTGAAAACTCACGCTAGAAGGCGGTTCTTATTTCAACTGGGAGGACAAATATGTCTGCAGAAATTGAAGCAAAAATTATTAAAATTGTAGCTGATCAACTGAATGTTGATGAAAGCGAAATTAACTCTGATTCATCATTTGTGGATGATTTAGGCGCAGATTCATTGGATACTGTTGAGTTGGTTATGGCGTTTGAAGAAGAGTTTGGTATAGAAATTCCAGACGAAGATGCGGAGAGTATTCAAAGCGTACAAAACGCTATCGATTATGTTGCAGCTAAATCAGACTGATTTAGCTTAACTTCTTAAATGACAAAACGTGTTGTTGTGACAGGTGTGGGTCTGGTGACCCCGCTTGGAACAGGTACAGAAAAATCTTGGAATAACCTCGTTGCAGGTCAGTCGGGTATTGACACCATCTCGCACTTTGATGCGGTTGGAGCTGGCTTGGCTTGCACCATCGCAGGCGAGGTTAAAGATTTTGATGTGGGTGAGTTTATCAATCGCAAAGACGCGCGCAAAATGGATACATTTATCCATTATGGTGTAGCAGCTGCGGATATGGCACTGAAGCAATCCGGCCTGGAAATCACTGACGAAAACGCACAACGCGTTGGTGTGGTGA
>CAZLES010000156.1:0-2364 GCA_964558615.1 uncultured Zetaproteobacteria bacterium | reverse complement strand
AGGCATCGCGATTCTTGTCCAGCGAAATATCCAGCACAATAATTTCATCACCCGCCTTGGCATTCACTTGCTTAAGCAGGGAAATATCTCGCTTCACCCCCGTGACCAAAACCGAATCAACAGGTGCAGCTAACCGCAACTGATGCAAAGCGCATAAACCGTCCGCATCACCATTAAATACATCATAAAGCATGGTTATTCTCCCTTCCCAGTAAGCAACAAAATGACCAGCCCAATCATGCGTGCTTTACTTGCGGGCTCACTTTCAGCGATTAATAATGTGATAGATGTTAAGGCTTCAGGCGTAAGTTTACCTCTGAAATGAATACCTGATTTTTGTAAGAACCAGATAAATGCAAAAGCGGCCGTTCGCTTGTTTCCATCGTTAAATGGATGATTTTTGATAATGAAATAAAGCAAGTTGGCAGCTTTTTCTTCCAATGTGGGATACACATCTTCGCCAAAAGCAGATTGATAAATATTGCCAACAATACCTTGCAAACTATGCTCGTTCTTTTCCTGCGCAAACAGTGCTGTGGCTTGCCCTTTTGCTATCAAGTCTTGCTTTAATACTGCGATAGCCTCATATAGCTCATCAGCTTCTAGCTGAATGCTGCTTTGGATACTACCCTGGCTAGGCAGCTTATCTTCATCATAAGATTCCAAGGAAAACCATGTGTGTGCGAAGGCTGTAACCAATGCCAATACATCGTCCGTTTGAAGCTGCGCATTATCTTTGACCAAAGCTTTGACTTCATTCACAGCATGTAAAAAAGCATCATAATTCTGAGTAATACGGTTAGCGTTGATGGTATAACCTTGGGTAATATGTTGCTTGAGCGTTGTTGTTACCCACTTTCTAAAAGATATGGCAACAACAGAATTTACGCGATAACCCACTGCCAAAATGATATCAAGCGAATAAAAACCGACAGGCTTATCAGAATTTGCAATATGCATTTTTTGCATATTGCTTTTCTCATCAACTTCTCCACTTTTAAAAATATTACGGATATGTCGAGAAACTACAGATTGGTCTATACCAAAAATACCTGCAATCTGCTTTTGCGTTGCCCACACTGTTTCCTGCTCAGCATCAGCTCTAAGCGCAATGCCGCCATCATCCGTTTGGTAAACAACCAAGTCGTCTTGTTCCGTCATCGCTCAGCCTTCATGTCTAAACCATCATCAAGCACAGGCACTCATCAAACCGCAATCGGAGCTCGGATAACATCATGGCATTGATAGTCTTCCAAAGTAAAATCTTCATATTTGAAATCAAAGATGTTTTTCACATCGGGGTTAAGCTTCATGGTAGGCAGTGGGAAAGGCGTGCGCGCCAATTGTGTTTCCACTTGCTCAAAATGATTGGAATACAAATGCGCATCGCCAAAGGTATGCACAAAGTCACCCACTTCTAAATCACACACTTGCGCAATCATCATGGTGAGCAAGGCATAAGATGCGATATTGAACGGCACACCTAAGAAAATATCCGCGCTGCGTTGATAGAGTTGGCAAGACAATTTACCGTCACCGACATAAAATTGGAAAAACGCATGGCATGGCGCTAAAGCCATTTTGCCTTGCTCCACATTGGCTTGCGGTGAAATGGACTCATCAGGAAGGTCTGCCACATTCCAGGCCGACACAATCAAACGGCGAGAATTGGGTTTGTCTTTGATTTGCTCAATTAAGGCTGAAATTTGGTCAATACTTTGTCCGTCAGGCGTTGGCCAGTTGCGCCATTGATAGCCATACACAGGCCCAAGCTCCCCATCTTTTGCCCATTCATCCCAAATAGTTACACCATGTTGGTTTAAGTATGCTGTGTTAGTATCACCTGCGAGAAACCATAACAGTTCATGGATGATAGACTTCAAATGTACCTTTTTGGTGGTAACCAAAGGAAACCCTTGAGATAGGTCGAATCTAAGCTGCCTGCCAAACACAGAACGTGTACCCGTGCCTGTTCTATCGCCTTTTTGTGTACCATTTTCATAAACATCGCGCATCAAATCTAAATACTGTTGCATAATCCCCTCGTCAGCAGATAAAATCACGGCTATGATTGCTGACTTTTCACGCAGGGTAAACAGTTTACCCACAACACAGGAGTGATTTTATGCGTTTCCTTTTATTTTTCAGCGGTTTTTTGCTTTTCGTTCAGCCACAATTGGCAAGCAGCGAAGCCCTTTCGGCCACCGATAAAGTGGTGAACAAATTTATGGCGCTTGATTTGGATGAATCTGAAACCGTATCCTATGAAGAGTATAAAACCATGGTTTTGCAGCGCTTGGATGAGCGTTTCAAACAAATGGATGCCAATGAAGATGGCGAAATCGATGAAGAGGAATATCGCAA
>CAZLES010000155.1:0-2365 GCA_964558615.1 uncultured Zetaproteobacteria bacterium | reverse complement strand
GCTGCCTGTGTTTCATCGCTGATGGCAATCGTCACACGCTGTTGATTCCACTGTTTGGATGCCTCTTGCAATACTTCCTGCAAGGTCATATTGATTGGATGCGCATCATCAGCAAGCAGCCGCACCAGCCCAATAGCGGCCCGCCTTAAGGCAAAAGGATCGGCATTTGCTGTCGGTATTTTGCCCAAATGAAAATAGCCCAACAATTTATCCGCGCGCTCAGCCACCCCAATGGCTTTGGCAATCGCTGAAGTTGGCAAATCATCATCCGCGCCCGCTGGCACGTAATGCTGGCTAATCGCATCCGCCACCGCGTCATTTTCACCATCTATTTTGGCATAAACACCGCCCATATACCCTTGCAATTCAGGGAACTCGCCCACCAAACCTGTGGTTAAATCGGACTTGCACAAATATGCCGCGCGTTGCGCATCATTAGCATCCACACCAAGCTTAGCCGCAGCATCAAGTACAAACCCTCGCAAACGGCGCACTTGGTCGCCCACCATACCCAAACCATCTTGGAATACGATTTCAGATAATTTTTCCACGCGCGCTTCCAAACTTTCCTGAGGGTCTCGCTCAAAAAAGAACATGGCATCTGCAAGCCGCGCATTCACCACCCGCTCATTGCCATGCGCTACCATGGCAGGGTCTTTGGATTGGATATTAGCGACCGCGAAAAACACATTGGATGGATTACCATCTTTATCTTTGGTCGAAAAGCAGCGTTGATGATGTTTAAGCTCAATGCGGCTTACTTCAATCGGCAACTTCAAAAACTCAGGCAAATAATGCCCCGTAATCACATGCGGCCATTCAGTTAGGTCCGCCACTTCTTCGACCAAATCATCATCTTCCACCAAAGATACACCAGCAACCTTCACCGCTTCACTCAAACCATTAACAATACTCGCTTTACGCGCATCACGGTCGGCAATCACCATACGCTCTTTCAACCATTCAAAAGGATTCTCAACGCTAATTTCACCCTTCGCGTCTTGGCACATTCTATGCCCATACGATGTTTTGCCCGCATGAATACCCGCAAACGAAAAGTCTAAAACTTCATCACCCAAACGCGCCACAATCCAACGAATCGGACGAATAAACGCATCCCGCCTATGCTCCCCATCTTGCCATTGCATTTGTTTGGGGCTTGGCAAACCACGCAATATCGCAGGCATGGCTTCTGCAAGAATATCAGCCACTTTGCGGCCTTTCACGGTGATGGTGGCTTTCATATACTTAGCCTTGCCATCGCCTTTATCGGCAAGCTCAAAATCACCGACTTGTAAACCTGACTTGCGCGCAAAGCCTTGAGCAGCCTGGGTGGGTTCACCATCCTTAAAAGCCACATTTTCAGGCGGCCCCCAAAGCACTTGTTCGCGGTCTGCCTGCATGGTTGGACATTCAGCAACATGAATCAACAAACGGCGAGGTGTTACACCCAGCCTTAAATCAGAAGCCTCGACATTGGCATCATTAAGCAGCTTTTCAACAGCGCTTTTTAAGGCCTCGCCCATGCGTGGCGCAACACCCGCGGGGATTTCTTCCACACCAATTTCAATCAATAACGGTTTCACATCACTCATGATTCAGCCCCCGCATAGCCTTGGGCAACCGTGCGCGCCAATCCTCGCACCCTGCCAATAAAGCGTTGTCGCTCTGCCACAGAAATCGCGCCACGCGCGTCCAGCAGGTTAAACGCGTGTGAAGCTTTGATGACTTCTTCATAAGCGGGTAAAAACAAGTTGTTTTCTGCCAGTCTTTTGCAATCTTGTTCGGCCTGGTTGAATTGCTGTTGCAAGAAATCAATATCCGCGTATTCAAAATTGTATGCGGAAAACTCTTGCTCATTGCGCAGGAAAACATCGCCATAGGTGACTTGCTTGCCATCAGGCTGCTCCACCCAAATAAGGTCATATACATTTTCTACGCCCTGGATATACATGGCCAAACGCTCTAGGCCATAGGTGATCTCGCCTGGTGTGCGGCTAAGCTCAACGCCACCGACTTGTTGGAAGTAGGTAAACTGGGTTACTTCCATGCCATTGAGCCATACTTCCCAACCTAGGCCCCACGCCCCAAGTGTTGGTGATTCCCAATCATCTTCCACAAAGCGAATATCATGAACATCTGTATCAATACCAATCTCACGCAAGGATGCCAGATACACATCCAGAATATCTTCAGGCGCTGGCTTTAAAATCACCTGAAACTGATAATAATGTTGTAAGCGGTTGGGGTTTTCACCATAGCGGCCATCGGTTGGGCGGCGGCATGGCTGCACATAAGCTGTGCGCCAATCTTGATTATCCAACACGCGCATAAAGGTGGCTGGATGAAATGTACCTGCACCCAT
>CAZLES010000154.1:0-2376 GCA_964558615.1 uncultured Zetaproteobacteria bacterium | reverse complement strand
TCCACACTTTGCTGCTGTTGCTCTTTCCACCACCAAACAGCCACAGCCACAGCAATCAAGGATGTCACACCCAATAACGCGTGGGTGCGCCATGCTTGATTCCAGTCGGCAAACATAGAAAACGCCACACCAAAATTATGCGCCTTCACAATGTTAAAAAAGCCATCAATCACAGTCATGCTAAAAAATGGATATTGCTGCTCAATCCACCACTTGCTTAGCTGGTCAGCGGCCAGTAAAAATATAAATATCATCATCTGCAGCTTTGTTGTTTTATGCACATCCATCTCCATAAAAAGCCAAGTTCAGCAGGTATGACCTTGTGATTCAATGCTTAATTTGTATGCTTTTGACTTTCTCAATAACAGGGAGGCAAATTTTGGCACTGTGGATTACTGAAGATTGCATCAACTGTGCTGTTTGTGAACCAGAATGCCCCAATGATGCAATCTCTGAAGGCGAAGAGATTTTTGAAATCGACCCTGATTTGTGCACGGAATGTGTCGGGCATTATGATGAACCGCAATGCGTGGCTATCTGCCCAGTGGATTGCATACCCAAAGACCCCAACCATGTTGAAAGCGAAGCTGAGCTAAACATCAAATATCAAAAGCTAACAGGAAAAATGGCATGAGTGGTCAACTGTTTATCATTTCAGGACCATCCGGTGCTGGAAAATCAAGCTTGTGTACAGCCCTCCTTCAAGCTTGCCCCAATTTACAACTATCCATTTCCTGTACCACAAGAAAACCACGGCCTGGTGAAAAAGATGGTAGAGAGTATCACTTTCTTGATGAAGAAAGCTTTGAACAACAACGAAAATCAGATGCGTTTCTGGAATCGGCTTTCGTACACGGCAACTATTATGGTACCCGCCAGTCTGATGTGGAGCAATTATTGAACCAGGGAAAGGATGTATTGCTGGAAATCGACTGGCAAGGCGCAAAGCAAGTGGCCGAGAAAATACCCGAAGCAACACGTATTTTTATCCTCCCACCTTCTATCGAAGCATTAAAGGCACGATTAATCAGCCGTGGTCAGGATGACCCTCAGGTGATTGAAAAGCGTATTGCGGCCGCACAGGATGAAATGAGCCATGCCCATGAAGCGCATTATCAAATCGTCAATGATGATTTTGATACTGCGTTATCCCAACTTGTTCAGTTGGTTAAAGGCTAATACTCACCTTCTTTTTGGAGTCGAATGCCTGCGGGGCCAGGGCGAACTTGCAGCACCTTGGTCTTTTCAAACTTGTCTGCCAGATAAATATTACTCTGTGATGTTGTGCCATCAGGTAAAAACAAAACCACCCCCAACAGAGGCTTTTGATGTTCTTTGCCTGATGATGAACCAGGGTTGGCATGAAGGTCAAAAGCAGATTCATAAGCCGAATCCCCTGCTTGATTCACCTGTTGAATAACGATGCCTTCTGGCAATGCATAAGATGCTAACGGTGGCTCAGCCAAAGGTTGCCATGAAGCTTTCTTGGCCTCTTTTTTGCCAAAGCTTTCTACCCAAGCCTCAAACGACCAACCATCTTTTTTAGCTAACCAGCGAATGGGCTGCCCTGAAAGCTGCGCTTCTTCCAGAGCATAGGACAATACAGTGCGCAAGTGCTCAGACTCCTCATCAATATCAGCGCCACCAATACTGGAAATAGATGGCACAATCATCGCAGAGGTAACGGCAATCATGACTATCACCAGCAGTATTTCTAAAAGTGTGAACCCTGCTTGTGCCTGTTTATATCGAACTTGTTTTATACTTATTCGTCCCAGTTGCCAATATCGGCATCAAAGCCTGAACCACCCTGTTTGCCATCTGCGCCATAAGATAAAATATCAAAGTCACCATGTACGCCAGGTGATAAATAAACAAAAGGATTACCCCAGGCATCTTTAGGCAAGCTATCCAGATAGCGTTTGCCATTTTTGTCCGCATTCACCAAAGCCTGGATGCCCTCGGATGAGGAAGGATACGAACCATGCTGCAAACGGTACAACTTTAATGCCTGGCTAATCGACTGGATTTGTGCCTTGGTGGAATCGACTTTGGCTTCATCCGCGCGCTCAATAAACCTTGGCGCCACCATGGCCGCAAGCACACCAATAATCACCAATACCACCATGATTTCCAAAAGCGTAAAACCACGCTCATGCTGCTTGTCAAATAGACGCTTGTTTAATTCAGTGTTCATGCTCTTTCTCCAACCAAAAATCATTCCGTCGCAAAGGGTCATACAACCGTTTTTCACCTTTCCAATTGATCCATGGGCCAATGCTTAAATCACTGGTCTCATGGATTAGTCTATCTATCATCAACCACGAACCCACCAACGCACCATGGGTTTGAATCGCTTCGCGTGCATACGCCGAA
>CAZLES010000153.1:0-2406 GCA_964558615.1 uncultured Zetaproteobacteria bacterium | reverse complement strand
GCATGTACTGCCATAGTGGTGCAAGACGCAGTAAAGTGGCTATGATTCCTCCAGTGGCCAAATGTATTGGCTGCCATTCCCATCTCCCATCTGTTCGTGAAACCCCACGCATTAAAAAATTATTCTCATATTGGGAAAAGAAAGAGCCAGTTCCTTGGCGCAAAGTCCATGATTTACCAGATTTCGTAGAATTTAACCATGAGCGCCATATTCGCCGCTTTATCTTTAAAGATGGTCGTCCAACACAGCAAACATGCGGCATGTGCCATGGCGATGTTAAAACATTTACTGTGGGTAGAAAAATCCGCCCATTAACCATGGGTTGGTGTTTGAGTTGCCATGAGCAATTCCAAGGTGAGTCGGATATTGGTCTGCCAGCACCTGCAAAACGTTGGATGATTCCAACGGCAGCAACCGACAAACCATTGGTTGATGTGGCTCATCCACAGCCCGCAGTGCTTGACCCTGAGCACCCTGCAAACATGAAAGCTTCAGATATTAAAGCCATGTCTGAACGGTTACCAAAATCATTAAAAGAAAAATTTGTACGTGCGCCTCATGATTGTTGGCAATGTCACAAGTAAGCTGTCTGGCATCTAAGGAGATTTGAAATGAGTGAAAAGAATTCAAATAATGAGTTAAGTCGCCGGACGTTCCTCAAGGCTATGGGGCTTACGGGTGCTGGTAGTGCGCTTGTATTATCAGGTTGCGGAGATACCGATATTGTCAATGAAGTGGATATTGAAGTTCGTAAAGAGCTTGTATTGCCTGCTGTTGACCCTGATGACTTTGTTCGCCCTGGGATTCCAGTTTATTATGCTTCAACATGTAAACAATGCCCTGCGAATTGTGATATTCATGCGAAAGTGCGTGAAGGTCGCGTGATTAAGATTGAAGGTAATCCAACATCGACCACCAATGTGGGTAAATTGTGCGCCATGGGTCAGGCTGGTTTGCAAAGTCATTACAATCCAGACCGCATCACCAAACCTATGGTTCGTAAAGGCGGGAAACTAGTTGAAGTATCTTGGGCTGAAGCAGAAGATTTGCTTAAGAAACATTTGGGTAAGAAAAATGCTAAGCTTGCTTTCTTGACTGGCGCAACCAGCGGTCATCAAGCCGTGATTACAAAAGCATATATGGATGCGGCAGGCTCTAAGAATCATTTTGTATTTGATACATTGCCACCTGCGGTTGGCATGGCTACCAACGAAAAAATGTTTGGTCATGCCGTGCCTAAATATGATTTTGATAAAGCAAAATTGATTGTTAACTTTGGCGCTGATTTCTTGGGTACATGGTTATCTCCTGTAAACTTTGGTACACAATATGGTGCATTTAGGAACGCGCCTCGCGGTACTTTGGTTCAAATCGAACCTAAAATGACACTCACAGGGTCCAATGCAGACCGCTGGATTGCAATCAAACCAGGTACTGAAGGTCACTTGGCGCTGGCTTTGGCATCTTTGATTGCTGGTGACGCAAACTTTAAAGGTAAGAGCCTTGGTAAACTTGATGTTGACGTCAAACAAGTGTCTCAGGCAACTGGTGTGTCTATTGAGCGTATGCACAAGCTTAAAGATATGTTGATTAGCCATAGCCCAAGCTTGGTGCTTTCAGGTAACAGTGCGGAAGGTTTTGAACATGGCTCAGAAGCTGCTGATGCTATCTTATTGTTGAATACAATGCTGGGTAATGTTGGTGAAACTGTGCTTCCACGCGCAAAACCTGCGTTCCCAGATTTGCAGCCTCAACTTGGTGGCTGGGCGGATTTAAAAGCGTTTATTGATGGTTTAGCTGATGGCAGTTTTGATACTGTTGTTGTTCATGGTTCTAACCCTTTATATCAAGCGCCAGATTTTATGAAAGCAGATGAGGCTTTTGCTAAGGCAAACATGCGCATTGCTTTTTCTATGTATCCTGATGAAACAACCATGGCATGTGACTTGGTCTTGCCAGTTCATTCTTACTTGGAAGAGTGGAATACATCTATGCCAGCTTATGCTGCTGAAGATGGGCACTTAAGCATTCAGCAGCCTGTGATGAATCCTGTGTTTGGCGAAGGTTCGACTTATGCCTATGGTGATATCATGCTTGGTTTAGTGAGTGAACTTGATGCAGCATTTAAAAATTGGGATAGCTATGAAGCTTATATCCTTGATGCATTGGCAACCATGAAACCAGCATTGGTAAATCCGCCTAAACCTACAGTTGCAGGACAAACTGATGAAGAAGCTTTCCAACAAGGTGTGCTCGCATCTGGTTTTGTCACTATGAAAGAAGGCAGTGCTGCAGCAATCAAAGCGAAGATTCCTGCTGTAAAACTACCTGAAATAGCAGCAGAAGATGCCAGTTATGCTTATCACTTGATTCCATCTGCGCGTTTGGGTCTTTATGATGGTCGTC
>CAZLES010000152.1:0-2411 GCA_964558615.1 uncultured Zetaproteobacteria bacterium | reverse complement strand
GCAAGCTGGTTTATCAAAGCTCCACTTTTAAACATGACCGCCGATAAAAACAAAGTACCATCCGTAAGTTGCAACCTGCATACCCCGCCTTTTAAAGGCTTGATGTCAACAATATTCACATCGCGCAGCAACCACAACGGCGCTGGATTGCCCTGACCCGTGGGTTCAAATTTCTGCAACCGTGTTGCAAGGCCTATATGCATAGCAGCCAGCGTAACTACACCATCGCATAATGTTACAGGGCACGCAGCGCCAGTTTGCTGTTGTGCTTCCACAGCTTCCTGAAAAACTGCTGCAAACCTTGCCCACATCCCTTCTTTAACCGTACCGCCACCTGCTCCCGCGTGGCCACCAAACCCTGTCAAACAATCCGCGCAATCATGCAATAAACGCCCAATATGAAAGCCTTTCACACCTCGTAAAGATACACGAATTTTCCCACTACCTTCGATAAAACCAACCGCTGCGGGCCTGCCATATTGCCTGGCAAGCCTGCCTGCGACCAGACCCACCACACCTGCATGCCAAGATTCATCATAAATCACCAGTGGTGTATTTTCCCCTTGCGCATCAAGCTTGCTGCAAGCCTGCCTGAATGTATCCGCCTCAATTTTCCTGCGCTGAATATTCAAAGCATCCAAACTTGCCGCCAAAGTTTTGGCTTCATCAGCATCAGCAGAGCAAAGCAGCGCCATCGCTTCCTCACCATGCGCCAAACGCCCTGCCGCATTGATGCGGGGCGCTAAATAAAAACCAATGGTTTCCACTGAAATGCGCTGCCGATTCACTTTAGCGCTATCCAGCAATGCAGACATACCAATAGAAGGTGCTGTGCGAAGTTGCTGCAAACCCACATGCACCAACACTCGATTCACGCCTTGCAACCGCATCACATCCGCTACCGTTGCCATGGCAACACGATCCAAAAGCTGACGTAAATCATAATCTGGTCGCCTGCCTTGCTCACCAAGCTTTTTCCACACTGCCATCAATAAAAAGAAGGCAACCCCTGTGCCGCACAACACGCGATCGGCAAAGCCACAATCATCTCGTGCCGGATTAAGCAAGGCAAAAGCTTGTGGCAATGTTTTATCAGGCAAGTGGTGGTCTGTGATAATTAAATCAAACCCCAGCCTGCTCGCTTCTTCGCTCGCAGCCAAGCATGTGGTTCCTGTATCCACACTTAATCCTAGCTTTACGCCCGACTCATAAGCCGCAACCACAGCCTCCACACCAATGCCATGCCCATCATCCGCACGGTGCGGGATAGAGTATGTAACCGTTAAGCCCACAGCGCGAAGCGCGTCCACCAAAATGGATGTGCCACTCACCCCATCACAATCAAAATCGCCAAAAATATGCACGGGTTCTTGCTGCATAATGGCCTGTACCATCCTGCTTGCTGCCTTGTCCATATCTTGCATCAAAAAAGGATCAGGAAGGTTTGCCAGTGCAGGAGAAAAGAAATCATCCTGCTCATGCAAGCCTCTGGCTTTGAGCAAACCTTGCCATGCCCGCAAAGGATCATCCGCGAAAAGCGGCTCATGCCGCCAAGCAAGTCTGTTCCCCTTGAGGGTAGTTTTTCCTTCAAATGTAAACATTAAATACGCGCAATCATGATGGCTCGCCTGGGCGCGGGATGCCCTTCAATGGTTTTGCTCGCATCATCAGGGTCTAAATAATCTGCCAACGATTCAAAACGCATCCAATCGGTCACCCTTTGCTCTTGGGTGCTGGTGATATTCACATCCACACAACGTACATCCTTGAAACCCAATCGCTGCATCCACAAGGTTAACATAGGTACCGATGGTATAAACCAAACATTCTTCATCTTGGCATATCGACCTTGAGGCATAAAACAGGTCTGTACATCACCATCCACCACCAAGGTTTCAAGCACCACCTCACCACCCGCCTTTAGTAATGACTTGATACGCAACAAATGTGCCAGAGGATTTTTTCTGTGGTATAAAATGCCCATGGAAAATACCGTATCAAAGCTTGCCATGGCCTCTGGCATATCCGCAATACCACAAGGCAGATAAAAAGCCTGTGCCTTGGGTACATAGCGCTTGACTGCCGCGAAGTGAAAGGCAAACAAGGGGCTAGTATCAATGCCAAGAGCAAGTGCTGCACCACCCTCTAGCATCCGCCACAAGTGATAGCCTGAACCACAACCAATATCCAGGACTTTCCGTCCTTTCAAACTGGATATATGTGGGGTGACACGCTGCCACTTAAAATCCGAGCGCCATTCCGCATCCACATAGACACCAAAAATATCAAAAGGCCCTTTGCGCCATGGCAGCAACCCTTTCAAAGCTGCTTCAACAGCCTGCATATCCACTGGATAACCTTGAACCTGCTTAATACGCACAACATCAGAAAAGCTTGCCTTCGTTTGTTCA
>CAZLES010000151.1:0-2422 GCA_964558615.1 uncultured Zetaproteobacteria bacterium | reverse complement strand
TTAAACCTGCTTCTTTCACCATGCTCAAAATACCATCCATGGAATCAGGAATCACCCCCGACACCGTACAGTTGATAGTGGAAGTGGCGGGCTTGTGTGCTTCAGCACCTGCATTGGACATGATACGCCCTGCGGGAATCGCGCCATTGGCCAGCGCCCAGGCAAATCGATTGTGCCAAAATTCACGTTTATCTTCATCTTCTACTGCCGCCAAGGCTTTGGCTACCCGTTGATAGGTATCTGCAACGGTCTGATCTACAACATTGCCATTTTTGTCCTTCAAGCGGTATTTTTTATCCCAAATGTCTTCACTTGCGGGCTGCAAGGTGACTTCATGGATACCCAACCCCCTTTCCGGACTGATGGCTTGCGGTTTTTTCTGCTGACTTTGCCCCATAATAAGCTTCCCTCTCCAATGAAACGTGAAATTCGAATGATATTTGTTTAACTAACGATGATGTCTGCGATACCATATCTTGGGGTTTTATGCTTGGCAAGACACAATCTGTTGTGGTATTGTCCAAATCATGTCCACAACTTATTCACAGGCTCTTGTGTATAACATCAGGATTTCCACCTAAACCATGAAATTGTTTAGGCTTTCTTTTAAGCATGATGATTGCGATGGATTTGACCAGCTTTTGCTACTGGTTATATATGTCACCAAAACATCAATTTTTATCCATATCGTGAATTTTATATAAAAGCCTATACTATGCGCCAACCAAACCTGCCTCGGGCAGCTTGAAGGAGAGAAAAGTGTCTGCATCCCATTTAACTGATGACCTGCGCATTGTAAGCTTAAGTGAAGTAAGCCCGCCGATAGAAGTGCATGCTGAATTTCCCATCACCGACACGGCAGCACAAACCATTTTTGAAACACGCCAGGCCATTCATCGTATTCTCACAGGTGAGGATGACCGTCTGCTTGTGGTTGTAGGGCCCTGCTCCATTCATGATACCCAGGCAGCCCTGGAATATGCCGAGCGGATTCGTAAAGCCCGCGCCAAATATGCTGATGACTTATTGATTGTGATGCGGGTGTATTTTGAAAAGCCTCGTACTACGGTAGGCTGGAAAGGTTTGATTAATGACCCGCATCTGGATGGCTCTTTTGCTATCAATGATGGTATCCGCAAAGCTCGTAAGCTGTTGTTGGACATCAATAATATGGGTGTACCCGCAGGCACAGAATTTTTGGATTTGATTACTCCGCAATATGTAGCCGACCTTGTCAGCTGGGGCGCCATTGGCGCGCGCACCACAGAAAGTCAGGGGCATCGCGAGCTGGCATCTGGCCTTTCTTGCCCCATTGGTTTCAAAAACAGTACCAATGGTGGCTTTAACATCGCCATTGATGCCATTCGTGCCGCTTCGCACCCCCATCACTTCCTGTCACTCACCAAGGAAGGAAAATCCGCAATTTTTGAAACCAGCGGCAATGAAGATTGCCACATCATTCTCAGAGGCGGTAATGACAAGCCCAATTATGATGCCGCAAGCGTTGCCAAGGCTGTGGACAAACTGAAACAGGCCGGTATTACGTCAGGTGTGATGATTGATTTTTCCCATGCCAACTCGCTCAAACAACACAAACGGCAAATTGAAGTGGGCAAAGATGTGGCCAGGCAGATTGCAGCAGGCAATCCAGACATCAGAGGTGTCATGATTGAAAGCCATTTGCATGAGGGAAGACAGGACAATGAGCCTGGTAAACCCTTGGCTTACGGTGTCAGTATCACGGATGCCTGCATCGCGTGGGAAGACACTGAACCCCTGCTGCATACGCTGGCACAGGCTGTACAACAAAGACGAAACACATGAATAATGGTATTGATTGGCTGCAAGCCTCTTTTCTTGCCCTAATTCAGGGGTTGACAGAGTTTCTGCCCATTTCATCTTCGGCACACTTGGCTTTAGTGCCTTTGGTATCATCATGGCCAGATCAAGGGCTGGCTTTTGATTGTGTGGTGCATTGGGGCACATTAACCGCCATCATTTATTACTTCCGCGGCGACCTTGCCCTAATGGGAGCAGGCTGGGGCAAAACCATTCAACAACGTAATTGGAAAGCCAATCGTGACGGGCAAATGACCTGGATGATTCTTTTAGCCACCATCCCCGCAGGCATTATGGGCTTATCTTTTAAGGATTTGATTGAGTCTGACTTACGCTCAGTGGTGGTCATTGGCTGGGCATCCATTGGTTTTGGTTTATTGCTTTGGCTTGCTGATAAAACAGGCAGACAAAAGCGTACAGACAAAGACTGGACACTCAATGATGCTTTGATTGTTGGTCTATTGCAGTCCATTGCGCTGATTCCAGGGACATCCCGTTCAGGTATCACCATGACGGGCGCATTGTTGTTGGGCTACACCCGTGAAGCTGCCGCCCGCTTTTCATTTTTACTTTCTATACCTGT
>CAZLES010000150.1:0-2440 GCA_964558615.1 uncultured Zetaproteobacteria bacterium | reverse complement strand
GCAAGCCCCAACAATATTTTTACAGGTTCGCTAACGGTTTGGTTGAGGACCATGGTTTGAAATAAAATGAGATAAACGGCAAGAGGGAGAACCACTTTGATTTGCGCGATAAAACGTGATGAAATATAGGGTGCGAGCAACCTGTAAATATCAATGCCTCGCAATGTGGTACAGCTTTTTTTTCTGGATTGCTTGCGAAACTCTAATTGTCGCCGTGCTACTTCATTAAAGCTGATGATATTCTGCCGCAAAGAAAGGTGACGAATCAATTTGCCATAGCGAATTTTTTGCGGTTTATCCAATATTGAGCTCCTTGAAGTTACGGCTTCAAGTGTAGAATAAAAAGGATAATTTCACAATATCAGAGGTAGGGTTTCAGGCTTTCTCTCATCCAAAGGAGTAAAGCGATACCTGCGAAAGGCAACAGCAACCATGGTGAAAAAGTATCGCTTAAACAGCCACCACTACTGGATGACGTTGAAGTAAAAGTGGTTCCACCACCATTGGTTGTTGTTCCACCACCTGAAGATAAAGATGGTAAAGGTGCGGTAACGCCATCGGTTAAACGCCAAGTCATGGTATCGTCTGTAGGAGATGTATTAGAGATGACAAAGGTGACTTTAGCTGTGCCAGCAGGGGCCGACCATGAGCCTTGGCCACCTGTTAAGGCAATGGGTTGAGCAGTGTAAGCACCACCTGCGGTGTTTTGAACCAATGCAGAAACCTTTGCTGTACCATTGGTTGTAAAGGTATAAGTAGCATTGGGAGCATTCACTAATTCATAAATGGTCGATAAATGCTTTTGTTTGCCAGAAAAAGACTTTAACGATTGGCTGGCATCACTGCTGATATTCATTGCACCATTATTGAATAACCTGTCACCCCATGCGATAGGATAATCAGCACCCATCTGATATTTGTTTACATCAATATTCCAAATACCAAACTCATGGAAAGCCGCGGCAAGTGAAGAGTTGTATGCAGCGCCTTTAAGCACAGTGTCTATAGCTGAATAGGTATTGTTGCCTGCTGTGGTTGCGCATGCAGTCAATATAGCTTTAACTACAGCATCACCAAACTTATCAGACAAATATCGAATCCACATAAAGCGGCCGTATTGCTCTAAGCCAGTGCCACTTAAGCCAAAGGAATCCAGGTGTAGTTCGGGATAATCCTGGCTTCCAGATTCACGTAGGCCATTACCATTAATGTCGGTAAACGATTCCCCAGCGCTGTATTGCCCATCACCATTGCTATCCACATACTTTTCACCAATGTATTGAAGATTATCTTTAATGGTGGGGTAGTTTTTATCTTCCATCCATGTGCTTAAGGATTCAAGAAATGCTGGAAATTCGGAGCGGTCATAACCATTTTGGATGCTATGGAAAAATTCATGGGCAAGGGTCACTTTAGCAGCATTGGTTGACCCTTGAGGAAATTCTGCAAAATCATTATCGACAACCATATGCGTGAACAAACTATGTGCGTAAGGTGTAGCAGGGATATAAGTGTTAGGTGGGAGATCGCTAGTGACATAACCATAAACACCTTTACTACCTACATTGAGCAAGTAAATATCATACTTGGCATCGCCGCCTAATGTGCCATCACTTGGCGGAGCATTATAACCCATGGTGGTGATTTCTTTTGTCCAAACTGTGTCAGCTATGGTGGCTAACTGTTGAACAAAAGCTAAGGTTGCACGGTTAGGATCTGCTGCGTTTGCAGCTACAGCCGCATCAAGGTAATGAAACTTAAAATGACCTGCAGGTGAAATATATGTGCTTTCTTGCGCTGCTGTAAACACAGGCACACCAGAAACGCCTAAGCTTGCACCAGCATCGGTTGGGCGCATAAACCAAGGCTTTAACATGGTTTTGGTACTAGAGCTAAGGTTATCCCAGTTGGCTTTGGCATACATCAGCATAGGTGTAACGCTACGGGTAGGTTTGATATGTTTTGTATGAGCAGCCAATGCGCCAGAGGCGATATTTGAGGAGTTAAACTGCTGAAAGAATTGTGATATTTCAGTATCGGGCGTTTGGGCAAAGGCTGGTTGGCTTATGAGCGCAGTGAATATAAAAAATGTAAAAAGCTTAAGTGAGGGCATAGGTGGATAACTCCTAAAATGTTATGCAGCTAGTTTAGTTGGGAATAGATATGAAGACAATGTTATATGTCACATTGATGGGTTTATCTTGTCATTTCGAGCTTGTCGAGAAATCTTATGAGATACCTCCACGCGGGTCGGCATGACCAGAAGACGCTTCGACTACGCTTAGCATGACAATTTGTCTTCGTATTCTTCTGCGAACTTTGTGGTTAAGTTTTTATGTTCATTTTTGGGCAGCCAAAAACGAACCATAAATCCGCAGGACAGCGGATTTAGACGCACTTTAGTGCGAGGCTTGCCCTTAAGAGGCATGGATGCCTCGAA
>CAZLES010000149.1:0-2445 GCA_964558615.1 uncultured Zetaproteobacteria bacterium | reverse complement strand
CTGGATTTAATTTTTCCGCTTCCCTTTATGGAAACGGCAGGGTTTAGAGGTACGTTTTTTATTGATGCAGGTGAAGTTTGGGGCAGTTCTGGCTCTGTCTCCGAGCAGGCAAGTGTGGCGAATTTACGGGGTTCTTATGGCTTTGGTATTGAATGGGCATCACCTGTAGGACCACTCACATTTACTTGGGGCGTGCCTGTTCATAGACAAACCTATGATAAAGTGAGAAAATTCGAATTTAATTTGGGTCAAAGTTTTTAAAATAAAGATGGATAAGGTGTGTAGGATGAAAAAATTAGGTATTGTGGTTGCAGCGTGTTTGCTTTGTGTGAGCCAGGCGTATGCAGCAGACATGAAAATCGCGACTGTAGATATTAAAACAGCGATGGAAAACACCAAGGCTTATGCTGCGGGGATTAAGCGTCTTGAGGCTCTGCAAGGCAAGAAAAAGAAAGAGTTGGAAGCCATGCGTAAGCGTTTAACCGATTTGGATAAGGAATTGCAACTACAATCCATGGCATTATCCAATGAGCGGCAAAATGCCAAGCAGCAAGAGCTGGCACGCCTGAAAAAAGAGTTTGACCGCAAGTTGCAAGACGCGTCTGATGAACTGAAAGCGGAAAAACGCAAGCTTGACTCCAAAATGATTGGCAAGTTTTATGATGCGGTGCGCGCTTATGGTAAAGAGAAAAAGTTTGATCTTATCTTACCTAAATCAACCACTATGTATGTGGGGGAAGGCCTAGATATTACTGCTGATATTACAAAGATTCTTGATCAGAAGTGACTTCATAATACAAGATGAAACCATTGCTTACCCTTGCTCAGGCTGCTGAACTGGTTTCAGGAAGCCTTGTTCGTGGCGATGAAACGCAAAAGATAGAAGGTGTGCAAACCTTGGTTAAGGCTAGTCAGCGCCAAGCATCATTTTTATCCAACATGAAATACAAGGCTGATTTGAAAGCGACACAAGCTGGCGTGGTGTTGCTATCAGAAAAGTTTGAAGTCCCACAAGATACAACATTTGCTGTGATTCAACTTCAAGATCCTTATGTGGGCTTTGCTTTATTACAGCGCTATTTTTATCCAGCACCACTATCTACAGGTAAGGTTCATGACTCGGCAGTGATTGCAAGCTCTGCACATATTGCGCCAGATGTGCAAGTGGACGCGCAAGTCAGTATTGGCGAACATGTCAGTATTGGAGAAGGTAGTATCATTGGCGCGGGTTGTGTGCTGGAAGATGATGTTCAGGTTGGGAAGCATTGCCTTATTCATCCTCGTGTAACTTTAGCTAAGGGTACGGTATTGGGAGACCGAGTGATTATTCAATCGGGGGCAGTGCTTGGCTCGGATGGCTTTGGGTTTGCCTGGACAGGCAAGGCCTTCCTGAAAATCCCGCAAGTAGGCCGTGTTATTATTGAAGATGATGTGGAAATTGGGGCAAACACCTGCATCGATCGTGGCGCGATTGATGATACAGTCATCAAGACAGGCACGAAACTGGATAATTTGATTCAGGTTGCGCATGGGGTTGAAATTGGTTGTCACTCGGTGATTGCTGGTCAGGCTGGTATTGCAGGCTCCACCGTGATAGGCAATGGCTGTCAGATGGGTGCGCAATCGGGAGTGGCTGGTCATTTGAAGCTTGCGGACGGAACGATTGTAGGCGCAAAGGCAGGTGTCATTGGTGATACCAAAGAAAAAGGTATGGTTTCAGGCTTTCCTGCTGTGCCACATCGGCAATGGCTGCGCGCAGCCGGTATGTTTGACCGTTTACCTGAAATTTGGAAAAAGATTAGAAAGTTAAGTGATGGAGCAGAATAATGGCAGGATTTAATATTGATGAGATTATGGGTAGATTGCCTCATCGCTATCCCTTTTTATTGGTGGATAGGGTATTAGAAATAAAAGAGGGTGAGTCAGTTAAAGCCTTAAAAAATGTAAGCATCAATGAGCCTCATTTTAATGGTCACTTCCCTGGGCATCCGATTATGCCAGGTGTGCTGATTGTGGAAGCTATGGCACAAGTAGGCGGCCTGCTTGCTTTGTCAGAAAATGAAGATACACAAGAGCATTTGATGTATTTTACAGGGATTGATGGCGTGAAGTTTCGTAAGCCCGTTCGCCCAGGAGATCAAATTATTTTTGAGATTACTGTGTTAAGAAAGCGTGGTACGATGTATAAATTCAAAGGTGAAGCTTTTGTTGATGGCAGCCTTGTTTGCTCTGCGACATTGATGGCATCGGTGTTTCCTAAGGAAGACGTGTAAATATGGATATTCATCCAACTGCAGTTGTTTCTAAGAAAGCAAATATCGGTAAGGATGTAAAGATTGGTGCTTTTTGCACGGTAGATGAGTTTGTGACTTTAGGTGATGGCTGCGAGCTTTTATCACATGTATCCATCACAGGCCGTACAACGATTGGTCAAAATAACCGTTT
>CAZLES010000148.1:0-2510 GCA_964558615.1 uncultured Zetaproteobacteria bacterium | reverse complement strand
GCCGCTAACCAGCGAAGATTGCGTGTTTACCCTGCGTTTGATTCAGGATGATAAAACCCAAAGCCCTTACAAATCCGATTATATGAAAGTGGTGTCCGCCAAAGCCTTGGATGCACAAACCTTTGAAGTGCGCTACAAGGAAATCTTTTCTCCAGCCCTTGCCACCTGGGCATCTTTAGCGATTTTGCCCAAGCATGTATTTAAGGGGGTGAATATCATGGATACCGATTTATCTCGCCATCCCAAAGCCAGTATAGGCCCTTATTTTTTAGAAGATTGGCAACCCCAGCAAAGCATTACCTTAAAAGCCAACTCTCATTATTTTGACGGCGATGTCTGGATAGACAAGCGCATCACCCGCATCATCCCTGATCCAGCCACCCAGTTCCTGGAATTAAGCGCTGGAAACATTGATATGGCAAACTTGACACCCACCCAATATACGCGTCTCTTTGACAATAACCCCCGCTTGAAACGAGAGTATAAACGCTATAAGTACCTTGGTTTTTCATACACTTATCTTGGCTTTAACCTCAAGCGTAAGCCTTTTGATGATGTTCGCGTGCGTCAGGCTTTGGCTTACGCTATTGACCGTCAAGAGCTTGTGGATGGTGTATTGCTTGGCCTGGGTGAAGCATTGGCCACCCCTTACAAGCCAGGCACGCGCTGGGTAAACCAAAACTTAAAGCCCAGACCCTTTGATCTGGATAAAGCAAAAGCATTACTCGCCCAGGCGGGTTGGAACAAAGCCGAGGGGCAACGCTTTCTACAAAAAAATGGCAAGCCACTTTCATTCACCATTCTCACCAACAATGGCAATAAAAAACGCGCTGATACAGCTACTATTATTCAACAACGCCTGCAACAACTGGGTATTCAGGTGAATATTCGCCTTGTGGAATGGTCCGCGTTTATTGAAAACTTTATCAATCAACGCAACTTTGACGCGGTCATCCTTGGCTGGTCACTATCCCCCGACCCCGACCAATTTAACATTTGGCACTCATCACAAACCGGTGAACGCCAGTTTAACTTTTTAAGCTACAGCAACCCCAAAGTGGATGAAGCCCTGGAGCAGGCAAGGCTTACTTTTGACTTGGATGAACAAAAGCGCTGGTATGACATCATGCAGCAAGAAATTTATCATGATGTACCTGTGGTCTTTTTATACGCAGGTTATTCCCTTCCCGCCATTCACAAACGTATTCAGGGTATTGAGGTTGCGCCTGCTGGTATTGGCTACAACAGTGAAAAATGGTTTATCCCTAAAGCGCTACAAAAGACGAGCATACAGCCTTGAACAGCCCGCTTACAGTCACCGAGCTTACTGCCCGCATCAAGCAAATCCTAGAGCAAGGGTTTGCACATATTGAGGTCACAGGCGAGGTTTCCCGCCTGACATCACCATCATCAGGGCATTTGTATTTCACGGTGAAAGACAAGCATGCCGCCATTGCTGCCGTAGTTTGGAAAAGTATGGCTGCTCGTTTGAAAGTACGACCTAAAGATGGGCAAGCTTATGTTTTCACGGGTCATTTAAGTGTGTACGAACCACGCGGGACTTACCAGTTGGTGGTCACAGGTATCGCGCCCGTGGGTGCAGGCCGTTTGGCTGAAGAGTTTGAACGTCGCAAGGCCTTGTTCGCCGAGCGTGGCTGGTTTGACGCAAAGCACAAGCAAGGTATCCCGGAGCTGCCGCAGCATATTGGTATTGTTACATCCGCAACAGCAGCAGCTTTTGAAGATGTCAAAAAAGTACTTCATACTCGCCCTGCATGGCTTTATATCACCTTGTCTCAGGCTGTGGTACAAGGCGATGCGGCACCGGCAAGTATTGCCTCTGCCATCAGACGGCTGCATCACCTGAAAGACAAACCTGACGTGATTTTGTTGGTACGTGGCGGTGGTAGCATGGAAGACTTGTGGTGTTTTAATGATGAAAGCGTTGTGCAGGCTATCCATGAGGCATCCATCCCCATCATATCAGGTATTGGTCATGAAATTGATACCACCTTGGCCGACCTCGCTGCGGATGTACGCGCTGCCACACCGTCCAACGCGGCTGAAATAGCTTGCCCGGCCAAAGAAACTTTACGCCCTCAAGTACAACGTTTACATCAACGCTTACACCAGGCTTTTAATAGTTATAAAGATGGCCAATACTGGTCTTTGGAGCGAGCAATCCAGCAACTTCAACATCATTATCGTCAAGGCCTGCAACAACAACACAGGCAAATACGTCAACTTAAACATACCTTGCATCAATATGAGCCCAAACAAGCCCTGCGCAGACGAACACAGCAGTTTTACAACCTGAAACACAGGCTTTACTCCGCAGTACAAGGGCATATGCCACAACTGCGTCAGCATGTTGTAAAAGGCTTGCACCAATTGCGTTTCAACTATCAGCACATCCTGCAAACCCATGAGCAACAGTGGCAAAAACAGCATGAATCATTGCTTGCCATGAATCCCAAACATGTGCTGCAACGTGGGTACGCCATGACCAC
>CAZLES010000147.1:0-2515 GCA_964558615.1 uncultured Zetaproteobacteria bacterium | reverse complement strand
GGCTCCATGCTCACCACGCTCAATGGTATCAAAACCTTCTTCTACCCATCCCCTTTACACTATAAAGTCATACCTGAAATCGCGTATGATATTGATGCCACCATTTTATTTGGCACCAACGTGTTTTTATCCGCATATGCCAAGCATGCACACGCCTATGATTTCCACACCATGAAATATGTAGTGGCAGGCGCGGAAAAGTTGCAGGATGAAACCCGCGATACATGGATGCACAAGTTTGGCATTCGTATTCTCGAAGGCTACGGTGCCAGCGAAACTTCACCCGTTATCTCTTTCAACACCCCCATCCACTACAAAACACGAACTGTAGGCAGGCTTGTACCTGGCATGCAATATCGCTTGGAACATGTACCTGGTATCAGTAAGGGTGGCCGCTTGTTTGTGAAAGCGCCCAATGTGATGAAAGGTTATTTATTGCATGAAAGACCAGGTGTTTTGCTGCCACCTGAAGATGGTTGGTATGATACAGGTGATATTGTAGCCATGGATGATGAAGGTTTCCTTAGTATTCAGGGGCGTGCCAAGCGCTTTGCCAAAATTGCAGGTGAAATGGTATCACTTACAGCCGTGGAAGAGCTTTGCAGACACTGCTGGCCAGACCATGAACATATTGCCCTTGCCTTTGCTGATGCCCACAAAGGTGAAAAGATTGTATTGATGAGCACACTTGAAAATCCAGATCGCAAAGCGCTAATCCAGTGTGCGCATGAACGTGGCATCAGCGAACTATGCGTACCACGTGAATACCTTTATGTATCCGAAGTACCGCTTCTGGGCACGGGTAAAATTCATTATGTTGCCGCCCAGGCCCTAGCTGAAAAAATGCTGGCAGCAAAAGGTGAATAACGAGCTCAAGAAACTTCTTCTTGCCCAGTTTTTAACCGCACTGGCTGATAATGCCATCCTGTTCGTTGCGGTTGCCATGGTTATACAAGGCGCACTTCACGGCGACTGGTATATTCCAGCACTTCAGGCTTGCTTTCTGGTTGCTTTTGTTGTGCTTGCGCCATGGGTGGGCACATTTGCCGACACCACATCCAAACCCAAGGTATTGATACTGGCCAATATCATCAAGGCACTTGGCGCAGCCATGATGATTTTCCATGTTCAACCTTTGCTGGCTTATGCCGTGGTAGGCGTGGGTGCCGCCATGTATAGCCCTGCAAAATATGGTATTTTGCCTGAGCTAACCACAAATGAGGATGCGCTTATGAAAGGCAACAGTTGGATAGAAGGCAGCACCATTGTGGCGATTTTATTGGGCACTGTGGTGGGCGCGAAAATTGCCGACCAATCTATTCTTCTCGCCTTGAGTGGCGTCTTGGTGGTTTATCTGCTGTCTGCCCTCATCGCCATGTGGATGAGCCCATTACCTGCAGCACACCCCAAAGAGAGCAAAGGTATTTTGGGGAGTTTTAAGGCTACCATATCCACTTTACTGGAAACCCCGCCAGCTCGCTTTGCCACCCTTGGCGTGAGCCTGTTTTGGGCATCAGCCGTCACCTTGCGTCTCATCATTATCGCATGGGCACCTGTCACCCTGCTTTTAACCACCAGCGAAGAGATTTCCTTGCTTACCCTGTTCATCGCTTTAGGCATTGCCTGCGGCGCGCTTTTAGCGCCCAGGCTCATCCCCATGCACAAGCTAAAACGTACACAAATGGCAGCCTATGGCTTGAGTGTGACTATTTTATTGCTGATGTTAACGGATAACATCAATAACGCGCGTTTGCTTTTGTTTACCGCAGGCTTGTGCGGTGGTCTTTTTGTTGTTCCCATCAATGCCTTGCTCCAAGATATCGGGCATCACAGCGTTGGTAGCGGTCATACGGTAGCCGTACAACACTTCTTTGAAAACATCGCCATGCTAACAGCAACAAGCCTGTACACCTGGGCTGTCTCCAACAACATACAAGCTACAACATCCATGCTGGTTTTAGGTATATTTATCTTGATTGCCACGACCATCATCGCCTATAAACTTCCCAAAGACAGCTAGCCATTAAACCAGTGGGCTACCCGGCCGCTGCCAGCTCACTTGGCCATGTGATTCAATGGCAACTCGCATCACCAAGCCTAAAGCCATCAGCATACTCAATAGGGCCGAGCCGCCATAACTGATAAACGGCAAGGGCACACCCACCACAGGCAGCATACCCGATACCATGCCAATGTTGACAAAGACATACAAAAAGAAAACAGAGGCTATACCCACGCTTAACAAGCCAGCAAAACGTGTGTGCGCGTGCAAGGCAATGATTAAAATACGCGAAATCAACGTGGCGTATAAAAAAAGCAATATTACGGTTGCAATCAAGCCGCCTTCTTCAGCCAATACGGCAAAAATAAAATCCGTATGCTGCTCTGGTAAGAAATGCAGACGTGATTGGCTGCCCTGCAAATAACCCTTGCCAAAAATACCCCCAGAGCCAATAGCAATGGATGACTGAATCACATGATATCCTTTACCCAAAGGGTCAGATTCTGGATTCAA
>CAZLES010000146.1:0-2517 GCA_964558615.1 uncultured Zetaproteobacteria bacterium | reverse complement strand
AGAATGGCATAGATAGCACTACGCTTGATGCCGCGTTTGCTCATGAAGGTTTGAATCACCGCCTGGGTTTTTATGATTTGATGATAAAGCTCAGGTGTGAGTTCGGCAGTCCCCAAATCCGGGACAAGCTCAACGCGAAAACCTTTTCGCTTACGCAGTGTTCGGATAATTTTACGCAACCGTGTTCGTTCATTCAATGACAAGCGAATATCTTGCTGTATGCGCAAGCTGCCAAGCCGTTGCGATGTTTTTTGTTGCTTGGGGTATATTTTTATTGTTGTGCCTTGCTCTGATGCTATGGCAGATATGAGCGCGTCTGCCGCCAACGCGCTCCAGTCTCCTTCGCCCTGGAAGTCGGTTTGAACCTGTATCAGCTGAACAGGCTCTTCCCATAACGTATGGTTCAATATCTTTCGCAAATGATTTGTGCCTGATGTCGGGTTTAATATGTGTAAATGGTAAAGCCTTAAATCAACATGCCCCTGGATATGTTCATGCTCACGCCTGGCTGTCAGGTCAATGCTCAAGTGGCCTTGCTGTACTTGGGGCAATTCTGAAATATTGAGCCAGTCATTGAGCACAAACATGTTGGCATGTTCAAACTGGATAGACAATTGTTGCCAGTTCATGGTGTGTTCTTGTTTTATCAGGCGCATATTGGCCGAGACAGGCGCAAGCCCAAAGTTCCCCAGCAAGGTGACATCGGCTTGTTTATCTTCTTTCTGCCAGTTAAGCACGCGCAGATAAGCCTGGTCTAACCAGACATGATTTTTATTGCCAATCTTTATCTGACCACGTGTGAACACTGCTTCGTTAAGTGACCAGGGTATGTTTGCCCAAGCTGTCAAATGTGAAGGGCTGGACCAGGCCTGACGAGGTGTTAGAGGAAACTGCATGGACCATACATCTGCTCGCATCCGTGCCTGATACACACCATTCGCATCCGCATGCTGAATGCTTAGTTCCAGGTTTTTCGCAGTAAAACTTTGGTTTTTGGATGCAAGTACAAGGTCAGTGATATAAGCAGAGCCTGTTGTTTGCCAATGTTTTTGGGGGTGGATAACAAGTTTTAGGGCTGCAAGCCCCTGGATGGTATAAGCTTGGCTCTGAATCGGGTATGGCAAAAGGCTGCGCAATTGCAGCAGGGGCACATGTGTTGCGGAAAGGTAGAATGCGTTTTTCTCCTGGCTGCGAAGCCGCCAGAATTGATGCTCATCAACCTGTGCCGAGACATCGAACGTGATGTTATGTTGTTGGATTGCAGCAGTGCCGTTAAGCGCTGGCAGATTCACGGCCGCATGCTCATGACCGAATGAGCTGTACAAATTTTGAATATTGATATTGGGCAGATGCAACTGCCATGATGTATGCAGCAGAGGTTGTTGTGGTGAGATATCAAGGCTTACATCTTCCACATCCATACGGGTGCAGGATATGGTCTGATGAAGGTTATCAAGCTCCAGATTATGGGTGGTCATGGTTTGGATAAAGAGCTGCTGGCTGGGTATGGTTGTATCTTCCCACAGCAGCTTCTTGCTCGATATATGCCAATGCTTTGCTGTGCCTGTCAATAGCATATGCCCAGTGACCGTACTTTCCAAACCTGCTGTTTGCACAGGCCAAGCCTGAGTATGGATTTCGCCTTGCCACTGTTGTTGATGTTGGTGCAGGCTGGCCAGTAGCTTGCTTTTATCATGGCCACGATATTGCAAGGTGATTTGCATATTTTGCGCGGCCCAGGCTCCAGACCAAAGCAATTCCATATTGCGCATGTCTGATGAGGCAGTAAATTTTCCCGTTTGCAGCCCGGCCTGTTGCGGAATAAAGCTTTCCATGTGCCACTGCCCTTGCTCATCATGATGGGTAAAGCCTCCACTTCCCAGCACTTCACGTTCCTGAGCCGTGCCCTGGATATGGAGCTTTTGAATACGCAGTTGTGTAAAGCCAGGTAAATGTTCAATGATGCCATCACTGATGAAGATATGTCTCGCATGTTTGAACATGGCTTGCAAGGGTTTGGGAAGTTCAAAGCTAGCGTCTTGCCAGACATGTGGCATACCTGTGGCATCAAGGTATAAACCCTGGAGTTTGACTTGTTGCAACAAGGGTTTGGCTGTGGTGATGGACGCAGGGTTGCCTTTGATAAATAAAGACTGAATAGAGAGTGTATGCCCTTGTATATCGGCTTTGATTTGTTCCACGGTAAGTGCACCACGCAACAAACGAAATTGTACATGCCCAGCACTGGCATTCATATTTCCAAGCCAAGCCCTAACCTGAACAATGGCAGCATCATGAGCAGCGGCTTGGATAGAGAAGTGCCATGCCAGTAGCATCAGTGTGGCAACTGCGGATGCTGCTAAATACATGCGCCCATTCGCCGAAGCCTTAGCCAGCGGCGAATGGTAAACCGTACGTTCTGTTACGATATGCGCACCTTATTTATTTGCCTTGGAGCTGCGCAATCACCGATTGATCTTCCAAGGTAGAAATATCGGAGGTAATGTCTCGTCCTGC
>CAZLES010000145.1:0-2532 GCA_964558615.1 uncultured Zetaproteobacteria bacterium | reverse complement strand
GCCATTGCCTATGTCAAGCGGCGGTTTGTGCATGTATGGGAAAGTTTGGATGGTCATCAAGGTTGGAAGCTTCCGACTTCTGTGCCTTCTACCTCCTATATGGCGGCTGTGCATTGGTTGGAAAAGCTGATTAAGAAGAACCTTTCTTCAAAGGAAGTTTTTGCATTATGTGATGCAGCAGATAGCGGAGAGCGATTAACCCGTATTCAGGCTATTTCCAAAGCTTTGGGGGAAAATCCTGCGGAACATTTGCAAAAGTTAGCAGATATTGATGGGCGTGCTTTGTTTGATAGTGATAAAAAAGAAGATGTGAAGCTTGTTGATGCGAAAAAAGCCATGCTTAAAACAGTACCAAACTTTAATACGTCACTATCGCCTTTTTACGCCATCTTGATGATGGATGGGGATTCTTTGGGGGAAACCAAGGTCGCAATGGGTGATGCCACGGGGCTTTCCCAAGCACTAGCTAAGTTTACCAAGAAAGTGCCTGATATTGTGAAAAAGCTTAACGGTTTTCTGATTTACGCTGGTGGTGATGATGTATTGGCGATTTTACCATTGGAAGATGCGATGAACTGCGCACTGGCTTGTCGCAAGGCTTATATGAAGGTTTTCGACAAAAAAGGACTAAAACAGGGTACATACAGCATTTCCGCTGCTATTGAATATGCGCATATGAAGCTGCCTTTGACCATGATTCTCAAGGATGCGCATAAGCTGCTGGATGATGTTGCCAAGGATGCGACAGGGCGAGATGCCATAGCTTGTCGCATTTGGAAGCCAGGCGGCATCCAACAAACATGGGCAATGCCATGGGATAAAGCGGTTAAAGATGATACATTTATCTTGGCAGATTTAGCGAAGAAGTTGGATAAAAAAGCTGATAAATCAGGTGAAAACAAACAAAGTGATCCTGCCTATGCGAGCAAGCTGCTTTATCATATTCGAGAAACACTGGAGATGCTGCAAGGCGGTGGTGACATTGATAGCCAGGCTATTGAGGATATGTTGGTGGCGGACTATGTGAGTAGTGGTCTCTTAGATGGTCAGGATAACAAATTACAAGCCGCGCGAGATTTGATTCAACCGCTGTTAAAGCAATGCCGCATTTTTGAAAATAAAGAGGACACCAAAAAATTCAGCGCCGATGGTGCTCTACTACTGCGGTTTCTCGCGCAAAAGGGGGTAGAGCAATGAAAGCATGGCAATTTGAAGCATTGGATTCGTTATTTTTCAGAGGTGCAAAGCCTTTTAACTCAGGTGAAGGCGGCTTTTTGGATTCGCAATTCCCACCCACAGCGCAAACCATGGCAGGCGTGATTCGCGCGGCGATTGCGGAAACCAAAGGTGTGGATTGGGCGAAGTTTCGCAACGGCGAACAGCCCGATATTGCAGCCTTGATTGGCAAGGATAGTGATGATACAGGTAAGCTAACATTTTGTGGCCCTTATATTTGTAAGGATGGACAACGCTTGTATCCCGTGCCGCTGCACTTGCTTTATAGCAGTAAGGAAGAAAAGTGGGGTAAGTTGCAACCTGCGAAAGAGAAAGATTCTTTGAAAACTGACATGGGCGAAAAGCGATTGCCTGAAGTGGTTAAACCTGCTCCCGATGGTGCAAAACCTTTGGAAAATGCGTGGTTGGATAAGTCGGAGCTTGAAAAAGTGCTACAAGGGGGGTTTCCGAGTACATATTACAAGGAAGAAGATTTATTTGTTGCCGAAGCACGTACGGGTATTGAAAGGGATAATACGAAGCGTAAGGTCAATGAAGGCATGCTTTATTTTACCCGCCATATCCGCTTAAAAGAAGGTGTAAGCTTGGCGATGGATGTGCAAGGCGCGGATGATGTAATGCCTGCCAAGATGCTGCGTTTGGGCGGTGAAGGGCGTATGGCAAATGTGAATGTCAATCAAGCTGTGGATTCCCGACTATGCGGGAATGACGGAACTATGGGTACAGCAATGATTATCATGCTGACGCATGGTGATTTTGGTGGCGAGGCTGAGCCTAAGCTTGAAGGCGTAGAGATTGTGTCGGCTTGCGTGGGTAAAGCCGTGCGAGAAGGCGGCTGGGACTACAGGCATGGTAAGCCTAAGCCGCTAAAATCACTGGTGCCTGCGGGTAGCGTCTATTTTGTTAAAGGTGACATATCAAAATTAAAAACACATATCGGAAATCGAGCAGCATTCGGCTATGGTGAAATTGCTGTAGGAACTTGGGAGGATAAATCATGAAACAAACTATTCTTGGATTAAGAGCGGAAACATCCATTCACGCAGGCACAGGGCAAAACAATGGCGTGATTGATATGCCAATTATGCGAGAAGCGCACACAGGATACCCTTGCGTGTTTGGCTCGGCAGTGAAAGGCGCATTTCGGGCGCATGCGGAAGTTCGGCGAAAAGACTTGAATATCAATATCAAGAAGGTGTTTGGTGATGCTGGAGAAGAAGGCAATGCTTCCAATATCAGTATGACGGATGCACGCTTGCTTTTGTTGCCCGTGCGCTCGCTTACTGGGCATTTTAA
>CAZLES010000144.1:0-2550 GCA_964558615.1 uncultured Zetaproteobacteria bacterium | reverse complement strand
TTCCACATCTTCCACAGGGCCAGATACGCCAAACCATTCTGCCCCGATTTGCTGAAACTGGCGCAAACGCCCTTTTTGCGGGCGCTCTCGCCTAAACATTGGCCCCATATAAAACCAGCGCTGTGCCCCTGCTCTGGTTAAACCAGCTTGTAAATAAGCGCGAACCGCACCCGCTGTCCCTTCGGGTCGCAGGCAAATATGATCACCACCCTGATCTTCAAAAGCATACATTTCCTTGGACACAATATCCGTTTTCTCACCCACCGAGCGCACAAAAAGCTCTGTTGGCTCTAAAATCGGCAACCGAACTTCGGAAAAAGCAAAAGATGCAAACACATTTCGCGCTACATCTTCAATATGTCGCCATGAGCGAACCTGCGCTGGAAGGCCATCATGAATACCGCGAATACTTTGTAATGTTTGCTTTGCCATGGTGAATTACCCGCCATCAGTTTTCTTGTTGTATTTCAAATGCGTACTATACTGAACTATACGACCGCTACAAAGGAGCAAAAACTTGACCCCTTACATGCCAACACAAGTCATATCGCTCATCGCTATGCTCAATGCCGAGGATAAGGTGTTGTTACTCAAAAGAAAGGCTGATGTTGTTTGCCCAAATGTCTGGTCTTTTCCTGGGGGCAAGCTTGAAAAGGATGAAATGCCACTGCAAGCTGCCATACGCGAACTACGGGAAGAGACTGGAGTCAAGGGAAAGCTTTGGCGGCATATAGGCAAACATATTCATACGGATGAATCGCGCATGCTGGCATTTGTCTTTTTCTTTTGTCGTTATGATAGTCAATACACCATTCAGGCTGAAAGCGACTATATGTGGTGCGACCTTGAGCAACTGCATGCTCTGACCATGCCCAAACCCAATCAGGCGCTTATCCGTATGCTTTTGCAGTGTCAACGCGAAGGGTTATTCCCCTAAACGCCTAGTTCAGGGGAAAAACATGCTATTTACTCTATTTCGCCTGTATCCACGCGCTTAAAGCCAGCTTTACGAAATAAAGGTTCACATTGCAATGTATCACCTTGCAGTAAAACGATATTTTTTGTTTCAGGATGTTTGTAAACCAGAGGTTTGCCGCCACTCGAACAGGCTGACAACAATACCGTTGCAACGATTATCAATAATACACGTGATACATTCATAACCCATCTCCTTGAATGTTGATTTCAGCCAAGCGTAAGGCAAAGCATGAATCGCATCAAGTTTAGACTTCATCCTCACTGATAATTTGAGCCCGCCCTGAATTTTTCGCGCGATAAAGGCGTCTATCAGCAAGCATCAGCAACCCATCAACGAGTTCTTTCAGTGGTTGCTCCCGCTTAAGCTCATCAAAACATGCCACTCCCGCCGAAAAGCTCACATTGACTTGGGCTGAATCCAGCTTAATCGCTTGGGAAACCATCACTTGCAAACATTTCTCTGCTGCCATTTTTGCCTCGGCCTTACTTGTGTGTGGCAGCAAGACCAAAAACTCTTCACCACCCCAGCGAGCCAGGGTATCCGCGCCACGCAAATGTTGACTGATGCGTGAAGTTAAAATTTTAAGCACTTCATCCCCTGCGGCATGCCCGTACTCATCATTGATTTGCTTGAAATGATCCAAATCCAGCATCACCACAGAGCAGGTCGCCCCATAGCGCTGGCATCGATCCAGTTCCTGCTCAATTTGCGTGAGCATAAACCTGCGATTGACCAGATTGGTTAGCATGTCATGACTGGCTTGAAACTCCAAATCTTTTTTTGCCTTTTTAAGATCAGTCACCATGCGCCACATCAACCTTGCTTCCAGCCCGCCAACCACGGCACCCACGCCCAAAATGTTTGCAGCCACCTCTTCAACCATTTCATTACCTGTAAGGTTGAACACCACACAGGGGGCACATGCCAAAATAGCCTGCTCAACATCCGTATAAGTTGGAATATGATACTCTCTTGCCAGCGTCATGCCTTGAGCTTTAGCATCCGTATCCACCATGGCCACAACTTCAACCAAATCCTCTTCCAGCAGGGTTTCCAGCATGGCCGAGCCACCACGACCCGCACCAAGAATAACCACCCTGCTTGGATCATCCCGTAATCGTTTTGGCGCTTCTTTCTCTTGTGTCATTGGCATAAATAGAATATTAGCATATTTGATACCAAAAAATGATTGAATACGTTAGCCTTGGCCACATGAGTTTAGACAACAAGAAAAAACGCGAATTGAAATCACAGGCCCATCACCTGAAAGTGGTTGTGCAAGTAGGGCAACATGGTGTATCCGAGAGCCTGATTGCGGAAACCAATCATGCTTTGGATACCCATGAATTAATAAAGGTTCAAATCCAAAGCGATGATAGGGATGAGCGTCGAGCGGCCGCCAAACTTTTGGCAGAAAAAACAGGCGCTGAGCTTATTCATCATATTGGTAAAGTGTTTGTGATATACCGCGAAAAGGAAGATGCCGCATGAGCACACAAGGCATCCAACAGATTCAAGCCGCTTTGGAACAAGCCTTTGCGCCTGTTGCCTTGGAAGTGATTGATGAATCC
>CAZLES010000143.1:0-2571 GCA_964558615.1 uncultured Zetaproteobacteria bacterium | reverse complement strand
GAAGAGGTCAAAACACCCAGTGATACCGATTACGTAAAATATACTGAAAACTATAAAAGCAGAGCCATTGTTCAATTTGATATTGGACTTATTACCGTGGAGACCTTGGATCAAAAAAACAGTCAACAAAGCCTTGAGAATGCTATTTTTACCACCCTACTCACCCCTGATGACCCAAGAACAGTAGAGCTTTACTCTGCAAAAGATGTTACCCTTTCAGGCAAACCTTACCTGCAGGGCTTGGTCGTTGACCAAAACAATCGTGTGGTGGATAGCCCTGCTATCGCGAGAGCTTATGCTCAATATCTGGTCAAAAACAAGGCCAGGGCGCGCACGGTTACGACCAGAAATGGCCAAGAAAGCGTGCATTATGTACAAATCAACATGGTGAGTGATTACCAAAACCGTCAAGCCAAAAATTACAAGGCTGATGTGGAAAAATATGCCGCTAAATTCAATATCAGTAAAAGTCTAGTGTACGCCATTATCAAAACAGAAAGTGCTTTTAATCCTTTTGCTGTAAGTAGTGTTCCCGCTTACGGGCTGATGCAGATTGTACCGCATACTGCGGGTGTAGATGCATCTGAACTTGTTCGAGGCAGCAAAACACCGCCTACCAAAGAGTATCTATTTCAAAGCAACAAAAATATTGAGATGGGTACAGCATATTTGCATATCGTGGGCTCACGCTATCTTAAAGGTATTACAGATCCCGTAAAACGCGAGTATGCCATGATTTCAGCATACAATGGTGGCGCGGGCAATGTATTCAAAACCTTTAGCGGTACCACTTCACCCACTAAAGCCATTAAAAAAATTAACAGCTTATCCACAGCTGAGGTTTATCGTATGCTAAAATATAACCATCCCCACGCTGAAACTCGCCGCTATATCACCAAGGTAACTGAAGCTCGCAAGCAATTTATTAACATCTGACTAAGCTAGTTTCTTGTATTTCATTCTATGTGGTTGTGCCGCATCCTTGCCCAACCTGCGCTCTTTATCTTTCTCGTATTCAGCGAAATTACCTTCAAACCACTCCACATGCCCTTCACCTTCAAAAGCAAGGATATGCGTTGCAATACGATCCAAGAACCACCTATCATGCGAAATCACTACGGCACAGCCTGCAAAATCAAGCAACGCGTCTTCCAAAGCGCGAAGGGTTTCCACATCCAAATCATTGGTTGGCTCATCCAGCAACAACACATTACCACCCTCTTTAAGCATTTTCGCCAAATGCACACGATTGCGCTCACCGCCTGAAAGCATGGATATTTTCTTTTGCTGGTCGCCACCTTTGAAATTAAAGCGGCCACAGTATGCCCTTGATGACACCTCGGCCTTCCCCAAAGTGATAAAATCAGAGCCTCCAGAAATTTCTTCCCATACCGTTTTATTGTCATCCAGTGCGCCCCGACTTTGGTCCACATAAGCCAGTTGCACGGTCTCACCCAAAATCAATTCACCTGATGTGGGCTTTTCCTGCCCTGTAATCATGCGGAACAACGTGGTTTTACCCGCGCCATTAGGCCCAATCACGCCCACGATACCCCCACGCGGCAAATTAAAGTTCAAATCATCATAAAGCACCCTGTCACCATATGCCTTACTGACATGCCTGGCCTGAATCACAACATCACCCAAACGCTCTGCCACAGGAATATATATCTGCTTGGTTGCATTGCGCTCCTGCACTTCTTTGCTTGCCAATTCATCAAATGCCTTCAACCTTGCCTTGGATTTTGCGTGACGACCTTTCGCACCCTGCCTAACCCACTCAAGCTCGCGTTGAATGGCTTTTTGTCGTGATGATTCTTGTTTTTCTTCTACAGCTAACCGCTTTTCTTTTTGCTCAAGCCAGGCAGAGTAATTGCCTTCAAAAGGAATACCTTTACCCCTATCCAATTCAAGAATCCAGCCCGCAACATTATCCAGAAAATACCTGTCATGGGTCACAGCAACCACTGTGCCCTTATAGTCATGCAGGAAACGCTCCAGCCATGCCACAGATTCCGCATCCAGATGGTTGGTTGGCTCATCCAGCAAAAGCATATCCGGGTTGGAAAGCAATAAGCGACAAAGCGCTACACGCCTGCGCTCACCACCTGATAGTTTCGATACATCCGCATCCCAGGCAGGCAACCGCAAGGCATCAGCCGCAATATCCAGTTTTCTGTCCAGGTCATGCCCATCGGCTGCATTGATTATATCTTCCAACTTGGCTTGCTGCTTGGCCAAAGCATCAAAGTCCGCATCTGGCTCTGCATAAGCTGCATATACAGCATCCAAATCTTTTAATGCTTGCACAACCTCTGCCACACCCTCTTCCACATTACCACGCACATCTTTGGATTCATCCAGCTCTGGCTCTTGCGCCAAATAACCAATTTTGATGCCATCCGCAGGGCGAGCTTCTCCTAAAATATCAGTATCCAGGCCTGCCATGATTTTAAGCAGTGTAGATTTACCTGCACCATTTAAGCCTAATACTCCAATTTTCGCACCTGGGTAAAAAGACAACCAAATATCATCTAAAATTTTCTTTTTTCCATCGACAACCTTGCCAAC
>CAZLES010000142.1:0-2605 GCA_964558615.1 uncultured Zetaproteobacteria bacterium | reverse complement strand
GGGTGAAAACATTGATTGAGTCAGAGCCTTTAGGACGCCCTATTTCTGACCAAGCGATTGCAGAACGATTGCAGATGGAAGGCGTTGAAATCGCGAGGCGTACGGTTGCCAAATACCGTGAACAGTTAGGGCTGCCACCAAGCAGCCAAAGAAGGCGAGCTGCACAAGTGCGATTATTACAAAACAAACGGAGGAAGGATTAATGCAAATATCGATTACAGGGCGTCACGTTGAGCTTACAGAGCCATTAAAAAATTATGTACATGAAAAGCTGGGGCACTTAAAACATGCTTTTGATCATGTGGTTGATGTGCATGTGGTGCTTACAGTTGAGAAATACAGGCAACGCTGTGAGGTCAACATGACGGCCAATGGTGTGGTGATTCATGCCAAAGCTGAAACTGATGATATGTATGCCTCGATTGATGCGGTGGTTGATAAGTTGAATCGTCAACTCAAACGGTATCGCGCGAAATTACAGCGGCATCAAAACAAGAAACGTAAAACAAGCATGCGTTTGCGTCATAAAGTGCTGGATGTGGCACGGGACAGGGAAGAGCTGGATGCAGCTTTCCGCCCGAATCCTCTGGATGAAGAAGCAGTGGATGTTGAAGTGTTAAGTGTGGATGAAGCGGTGATGAAGCTGGAATTATCTGAAAAAGACAATGTGTTGCTGTTTACCAATGAAGAAACGGGTAAGCTCAATGCATTGTCGCGCCGCCCTGATGGCTCGATTCAGTGGATTGAACCTGAAGCTGCATAAATAAAATGCCTGATGCTTTAATCCCTATCACACCAGAGCATGTGCTTTTAGGTTCACAAGCGCAAAGTAAACGTGCCTTGCTTACTGAAATGGCAGCATTGCTCACCTCCATAGATTTGGATTTGGTTTTGGAAACCATCATGGCCAGGGAAAAGCTTGGCAGTACGGGCATGGGGCATGGCGTGGCTATTCCTCATGGTCGTCTCGAAGGCTTAAAAGAGCCCGTTGTTGTTGTAGCGATTCATGAAAAAGGGGTGGACTTTGATGCCATTGATGGTGGTTTGGTGCATATTGTTGTGATGCTTTTGGTGCCCAATGATGACCATCAAATTCATTTGGGTCTGCTGGCAAAATTAGCCCGATTATTGCAGCAAGAGCAAGTGCGGACATCGTTGCTTGAAGCTAGGGATGCAGATGAAGTGGTGAGGATATTCCAAGGGTGAGCAATATCCCTCGCAATTTGAGGCGGTAATATGCTGCTGATGATTACAGGGCTTTCTGGCGCAGGGAAAAGCACAGCTTTGCATGCTTTAGAAGATGTGGGGTTTTTTTGTACGGACAATTTGCCTGCAAGTATGCTAGAAGCATGGGCTTCGCATATGGTGCAGCAAGAATACAATGCGGCAGTAGGCATTGACATTCGCAGTTCCGAAAATCCAGACTTATTATATCAAGCACTAGCAACCATCCGCAAAGATTCGGCATGGAAGATGATTTTTATTGATGCATCGGATAAAGTGCTGATGCGCAGGTTTTCCACTTTAAAACGCAGGCATCCACATTTACCAGACATGCCGTTGCAACAGGCCGTAGCTTCAGAGCGGCAAGCGCTTTTATCATTGAAGAAACAGGCTGATGTGGTGTTTGATAGTTCCAAGTTAACGCCTTACCAATTATCCGATTTGGTGGAAAGTTTTTGGAAAAAGCAGGCATTAAGCAGTCCGGATGAGCAGCGGTTGGTGTGCACGCTTATCTCATTTAGTTATCAGCGAGGTTTACCTTCCATGGCAGACATGGTGTTGGACATGCGTTTTTTACCCAATCCCCATTATCAGGTTGAGCTTGCACCGCTTACAGGCAAAGACCAGGCCGTGCAGGATTTTTTACGCGCCAGGGCAGATGTGCAGCAAGCAGAACGGCATATTCAGGATTGGTTAAGCTTTGTGTGGCCACGATTGCAGCAGGAGCGTAAACGCTACTTTACCATCGCCTTTGGTTGTAGTGGTGGCAGGCACAGGTCTGTGTATATGACGGAAATGATTGCGCGGTGGATGCAGGAACAGGGCATGGGTGAGCCCATTATACGCCATCGTGAAATTGGAGATATTCAATGATTGGAATGATTTTAATCGCACATGCCAAAATTGCGTCGGAAACCAAGGCGGCTGTGGAATATATCTTAAAAGAGCAGCTTTATTTTTCGGCTGTCGATGTGGTCGATTCGGATGACGCAAGCCAGGCTGAACACGCATTTGCACAGCACCTGGATGTCATGGCCAAGCATTGTGACGGGGTGTTGGTGTTGGCGGATATTTTTGGCGCAACGCCGTGTAATCTTGCCATGAGAAATATTGTGGCTTCATCTTCTTCAGCACCAATTGAGCTGGTGGCAGGGTTTAATTTGCCCAGTGTGCTTAAGGCAATGTTAAGCCGTGAGCAAATGGGGCTTGCCGAACTTGCACATGCCAGCCTTGATGCCGGGCAGAAATATATGCGTTTGGGTTCTCAGGAGGCCGCGGTCAAAGCATGGTTTCAGGAAAGCAGGGCAGCATGAAACAAGCCAAGGTTACGATACCAAACAAGTTAGGTTTGCATGCCAGAGCCTCAGCGCAATTTGTTGGT
>CAZLES010000141.1:0-2634 GCA_964558615.1 uncultured Zetaproteobacteria bacterium | reverse complement strand
CCCATAAAGGTACAAATCACGCCAATCAAAAGCCCAAAATACAGCGCCTTGATAAAACCTACCTCAATGTCATTGGTGCCAATTTTATCAATGGTTTCACCAATATAAGTTCCGCCATTCACGCCCAGCATTTCCACACCAATCAAGTAGCCCGCAAACAAACCCACCACATCAAAAATAGCTACAAGCAAAGGCAATGAAAGCAGACAACCCATGATTCGCGTGAGAATCACTCGAGCCTGAGGATTCACCGCCATCATCTCCAAAGCATCCATTTGCTCGGTCACGCGCATAATGCCAATTTCCGCTGTAATGCTTGAACCAGCCCTGCCAACAAACATCAGTGCCGCAAGCACAGGCCCAAGCTCCCGCAACAAGGAAAACGCGACCGCGGGGCCAAGTAAGGATTCCGTGCCAAACTTGACCAGCATATGATAGCCCTGAAGCGAAAGCACCATGCCTGTAAAAGCGCCTGTAATCACAATAATCACCAATGAACCTACGCCCACGGCAAACATTTGTATGACAATATGCTTCCCCTGCCAGGGTTTTGCAAAAAGCAAACGCAATGTGTTGATACCAAATAAGGCTGCGTCACCCAGCTTTTGAATCCCTAGCAGTGTATTTCGCCCGACATAACCGATAAATTGCACAGAACTCATCATACTTCCATCCTCACACAACCTGGCTTATGCGTTAGGTCATCAATATACGCTGTCTCACTTCTTGAAAATGGAATCGGGCCATTGGGGCGACCTTCAATAAATTGTTGAACACGAGGGTCGTCACTGGTACGAATACTGTTGGGCTTACCTTCCGCAATCACCTGCCCCTGCCACAATAAAACCACATGATCCGCAATATCCAGCCCCGCTTGCACATCATGGGTGACCACCACAGATGTCATGCGTGTTTTCGTTGTTGTTTCATGGATCAGCGAGCTTACCACACCTGCTGAAATAGGATCTAACCCTGAAGTTGGCTCATCAAAAAAGACCATTTGCGGATCCATGGCCAATGCCCTCGCAAAGGCCACTCGCTTGGCCATACCCCCGGAAAGCTGGGATGGCATCATGCCCTCAAACCCTCTAAGCCCCACCTGCTCAAGCTTCATGGTCACCATGGTGTGGATGACATCTTCATCCAAATCGGTATGTTCCACCAGAGGAAAAGCAACATTTTCATAAACATTAAGGGAATTCAACAATGCGGAATACTGAAAAACCATGCCGACACGCAAACGAAGCTCATACAGGCGCTTCATGGACACTTTCGCTAGGTCCTCACCCAGAAAAAAAACAGAGCCTGATGTTGGCTTTTCTAGGCCCGCAAGCAACCGCAACAAGGTTGTCTTGCCTGAGCCTGAGCCGCCCATGATGACCGTGATTTCCCCTTTCTTGATATGCATATTGATATCATCCAGGGCTTTCACGCCATCAAAAGACTTGCTTAAATGTTTGGTTTCAAGCACAGCATTTCCTCATCATTTGCAAAATATAGACCTGATATCCCACAAGGCGCAACTTAAAAAACATTAATGTGCGGATTTGCTTTATCGATATGTCGCCTTATATTGCGCCAGCCTGCAAGCAAGCGCGGTTAGCTCAGCTGGATAGAGCATCGGTCTCCGAAGCCGAAGGTCACAGGTTCGACTCCTGTACCGCGCACCAGTTTTTCTTATTCTACAGTATGTGGTACAGGCAAGTTGATACCTGTAGCGTTCTTCATTAAAAGCTGTTTGACGATGCCAGCATTACCTAAAGCTTTCATACCCAATCCACGCAACTTGATCCACGCTGGCCACTGCACCTGAAATGCTTGATGCAACCCTTCCATACTCGCTATGGTCATCAACACATCCGGCATTCGCTGCTTCATATATCGGGTGAGCACATCCATGCCACCCCAGTCTTCTTCAAATTTCTGTGCTTGCACAATCTCCTGTGCCAGCACCATGGCATCTCGCAAGCCAAGGTTAACCCCCAAACCTGCCAACGGATGAATGCTATGTGCCGCATCACCCACCAATGCCAAACGCGGTCGTACAACATGCCTTGCCAGTTGCGCTTGAAGCGGAAAAGCAGCTCGCGCGCCCACAGCTTCAATGCCACCAAACACACATCCGGCTTCAAGATTTAATGTGTCTATAAAATCTTCATCGGATAAAGCCAGCAGCTCATCAGCACGCTCATCATTAGCACTCCACACGATTGAACATACATCGCCTTTCATGGGTAACAGCGCCAAAGGCCCTGTATCCAGAAAACGTTGCACAGCTGTATTTTGATGTGAAAAGCGGGGCTTTACCGTCGCTACAATACCCTTTTGCCGATAATCCCTGCTGAATACATCAATATCCGCCTGCTCACGCAACCATGAACGCCCCCCATCAGCACCCACAATCAAAGGCGTATGCAATGCGCGGCCACCAGACAAGGTAACTTCCACAGTGTCACGCTTCCAAACAACAGTTTCCACAGCTTCAGGGCACAGCAATTCCACATCCGGGCTTTCCTGTAAAGCATCTTGCAAGCCCTGAATCAAATGCACATTTTCCAACAGCACACCCAGCTTGTCTTCACCGATTTCAAAGCCTTCAAAGCGGATACCACCCTGCTCTTGCCCATCCCAAAT
>CAZLES010000140.1:0-2646 GCA_964558615.1 uncultured Zetaproteobacteria bacterium | reverse complement strand
GATGAGCGAGCAGCAGCCATGGGCGTGACCAAGGTGGCTACTGTGCCCGAGCTTGCAAGTATGGTGGATATACTCACGCTTCATGTGCCTTTGCTTGATACCACACGCAATCTTATCAATAAAGATATTCTTCAAAGCATGAAAAAAGGTTCAATTTTGGTGAATTGCGCACGCGGTGGTATTGTGGATGAAAGGGCGTTGTATGAGGTGTGTAAATCAGGCCATTTGCGAGCAGCGGCTTTGGATGTGTATGAACAGGAGCCTGCGCGTGAAAATCCTTTGTTTGAGCTTGAAAATATCAGCTTTACCCCGCATATCGGCGCATCCACGGATGAAGCGCAAGAAAACGTGGCTGTGCAAATTGCTGAACAGATGTCGGACTACCTGCTTGCAGGCAGCATCCATAACGCGGTGAATGTGCCTTCACTGTCCGAAGAGGAAGCGGCTACTTTGCGCCCATTTATGGGTCTGGCGGCGTCCATGGGGCAATTCATGGGACAAGTGATGCGTCCAGGTTATGATAAAGTTACCATTCGTTTCGCGGGCAAGGTAAGCAAACTTAATCGACAACCCATTATCAACGCGGCATTGCAAGGCCTGCTGTCGCAAAGCATGGATGATGTGAATGCCGTTAATGTGCAAACACTGTTCAAAGATCGTGGTATTGCTTTTGAAGAGGTTGCGTCAGATATGGCGGATCATTTCTCAAGCCTGATTCGCCTGGAAGTGGTAGGTGATGAAGGTTGGCGTTGTGTTTCAGGCACAGTCTTTGATGGGCAAACACCAAGATTGGTCAGTATGGATAACTGTGAGCTTGAAATAGCGCCTAAAGGTAGGCTGCTTTTCATTGAAAACAAAGATAAACCTGGTGTGATTGCAAGCATTGGGGCAGTGCTTGCGGAAGCCAATATCAATATTGGTGATTTTCGCCTGGGTCGCCGTGAAGGTAAGGCAGAGGCTATTGCATTGATATCCATTGACTCTGAACCTGGTGATGAAGTGATTTCAGCATTGGAATCTCTGGAAAGTGTGACTACTGTTCGCTATGTGGATTTGGAGGCGATGTGAGCACAATTAAACCCATTCTTGGCCTGGATGATGCTTTTGGAGACAGGGCAAAGGCATTAAGAGCACTACAATTCAAGCTGGGCAGCATGTATGAAGAAGCCGGGTTTAGCGAAGTTATCCCGCCACTGGTGGAGCGGCCTGAGGCGCTTGCTTCTGGCGCGGGGCGTTTTTTATCGGATCAAACCATTGTCTTTTCCGACCCTGCCGCCACGGGTCTTTTAGCCATTCGCCCGGACATGACGCCCCAAATCGCAAGAATTGTAGCCACTCGCTTATCCCAGGAAAAAGTGCTCAAGCTTTATTATTCCGGGCAGGTGATGCTTGCTCGGCCTGATGTACGCACAGGCTCCAGGCAGCAGTGGCAAACCGGGGTTGAATGTTTGGGGCTTGCGGGTGTGGAAGGTGATGTGGAAGTGATGCACCTGGCGGCTTTGTCCATGGCAGCAGCAGGCTTTAAGGATGCCGTGCTTCAAGTGGGGCATATGGGTATTATCCATGCCTTGATTGAAGGCTCTGCGACATCTTTGGAAGACTGGGTGGCCTTGATAGCACGTTATTCACCAGAAGATTTACGAGAACACCTTGCGCGAGAACAGTTTTCTGATGCGGTTCAGGCTGCATTGATGGCGCTAGCTTCAGGCCAGGCTGATGCTGGTTGGCTGCAAGCTTATCAGGGTAAAATTAACAAGAAATTTGATAAGGCAGCCGATGAACTGGCAAGCCTGGCAAGCACGGTGCGAAGCAAGCTTTCAGGTGAAGTTGCCATTGAGATTGACGCGGCAGTGACACCACGCTTTTTGTATCATAATGGTATGGTGTTTACAGGCTTTGCCAGTGGTTCAGCCCATGCTTTATTGCATGGTGGCCGCTATGATAAAATGATGGCGGCTCATGGCAGGGATATGCCTGCTGTAGGATTTTCGCTTGATTTATGGGCATGGCTGGATAAGTAAAGGTATTTAGAGCCTGTTCACATTAATGATGATGATGTCGCTGCTGCACCAAATGAGGTCAATCAAGGCACGAGGCGTGAAGTTTGGTGGTTCCAAGAGCAACGCCGAGTGGCCTCATTTGATGCGCAAGCACAAGATTGAAGTTAAGGAATAAATCAATGACAAACACAGTAGCGATTGGGATTCAATGGGGCGACGAAGGTAAGGGCAAGATTGTTGATCTTCTTGCGCCCAAAATGGACGTGGTAGCCCGCTTTCAAGGTGGCCCCAATGCCGGACATACCTTGGTGATTGGTGAGCAAAAAACGGTATTGAATCATATTCCATCAGGTATTCTGCACGAAAACATCTTGAGCTTGATTGGTAACGGCACGGTGGTTGACCCATTCCGCCTGGTGGAAGAGCTGGATATGCTGCTTGAAGCGGGTATCCCTGTGCATGACCGCCTGCGCATCTCCGACCGCTGCCAGCTTATTCTGCCATATCACCGTGCATTGGACGCAGCCAGAGAAGCGGCAAAAGGAAAAGGTAAGATTGGCACAACGGGTCGTGGTATTGGCCCATGTTATGAAGATAAAACGGCACGCCGGGGTATTCGTCTGGTTGACCTAACATCAGACGATTT
>CAZLES010000139.1:0-2688 GCA_964558615.1 uncultured Zetaproteobacteria bacterium | reverse complement strand
TGGCATACGCTGCCACCGCAGGTGTTGGCACAAAGCCACAGTTCACAGGCTTAAAACCTGCCTTTTCAATCGCCAAACCAACAGCCTGCATGATGCGGGGGGTACTCCGCCGATAATCCCCTGCCACAGCAACCTCTGATCCCTTACTCACCAAATCTTGAGATTTAAGGTAATCAAGAAATGCTGTGGTGTAAGTAAAGCATACCTGATCCGTCATATCAGAAACCAAACCTCTCGCACCTGATGTGCCAAACTTAACACCACTACTTTCCATCAATGCTGCTATATTCATACTCATGCTTTCATCCCCAATATCTCACGTATCGCAGCCCTATGTGCGTCAACTTCTGCTTGGCTTTCTGCCTTATCTTCCTCTGAACCCGAATCTTTATCTACCCAATGGATAACATCTTCATCAATTTCTTTGAGGAAAGGCGAAGGGCCTAAGCTTTCAACCTGCCCAAATTTCTTTTGCGCTTTGGCATAGCTCAAGGTTAAACGGTGGCGCGCTCGTGTCATGGCCACATACATCAGTCGCCGCTCTTCTTCCAAGCGATTTTCTTCTAATGCCGTTTTATGCGGGAATGTGCCTGCTTCCATACCCACCACAAACACATGCGAAAATTCTAGGCCTTTAGCTGCATGCACTGTCATCAAGCGCACCTGCCCTTCAGGATCTTCGTCCTGCTCATCAGCTGCCAAATAAATGTGCTGTAAGAAAGATGCTAAATCCCCCCCCTTCTCACTGTGGCGTAACCACCAGCGGCGCAAATTCATGATATTACCCATACGCCGCTCTGCTTCATCTTCATCTTCGGCTTCAGCGCGAATCGCATCTTCTAAACCTGATTGTTCGAGCAGCATATCAAAAGCATCATCAGCTTCACCATGCAAAAACACATGCTCAATATCCACAAGCATAGACGCAAAATGCCTTAACACATGTGCCTTAGGATGGGTAAAATCATCTTCCAAAGCAGCTTCCAACAATGACAAACCTTTTTCATGCGCAAACTGGCCTAATACTTCTAATGCCTTGCTGCCAATACCGCGCCTTGGTCGTGAAATCGCTCTCATCAAAGCCAAATCATCAGAAAAATTACCAATCAGGCGCAAGTACGATAATAAGTCTTGGATTTCCGCCCTATCAAAAAACGACATACCCCCACTCACATGATAGGGCACATGTGCTTCTCGCATCGCCATTTCAAAAGCTCTTGCCCGAAATGATGAGCGATACAACACACAAAAATCATCCCAGTGAAGTTGGTTTGCGGCGCGTTGTGCTCTTATTTCTGCGGTCACGCGTTCAGCTTCTTCCTCTGCTGTTTCCGCCTGCCAAACCCGAATTTTTTTACCTATGCCCAAATTGGAGCGCAATGTTTTACCCAATCTTTCTGAATTATGCGCAATCAAGCTGTTTGAACCCCGCAAAATCGAACCTGTAGAACGATAATTTTCTTCAAGTCGAATCACTTTAAGGTTAGGGTAATCACGCTCCAATTGAAAAAGATTTTTCACTTCAGCACCACGCCAGCCATAAATCGACTGATCATCATCCCCCACCACCGTAAGGTTGGCATGTTCTGGTGCCAACAAGCGCACAAGCTCATACTGCATACGACTGGAATCTTGATATTCATCCACCAGAAAATGGCGACATCGGCTTTGCCACAATGCTCTGGCTTCTGCGTCTTCCCGTAAAATGCGTAAAGGCAGTACAATACAGTCGTCAAAATCCACGGCATTCATATTTTCAAGCAACTTGTCGTACTTATCCGCTATCACGGTGATGGCGTTGTCGCGCGCTTCCCGCATACCATTTTTAAGCATGGATACTTTCTGCAACACCCTGTCCACCTGATCACTATCGGTGGGCAGCTTCAAATCAGCCAGCACAGAACGCATAGCAGATTTTTGCTCAGGCACAGCAAAAACAGATAAGTTAGCCCTACGCCCGACCAGCTTAGCATGCTCCCGAATCATCATTAAGCCTAAAGCATGAAATGTGCAAATGCGTAAGCGTTTAACCTTCTCTTTACCTAATCGCTTTTCAAGGCGCTCTCGCATTTCTCTGGCTGCCTTATTGGTGAATGTCACGGCTGTAATCGCATCTTCAGGCACATCGCGCTCCACCAAGGCAGCAATACGCTCAGTAATCACCCGTGTTTTGCCTGAGCCTGCGCCTGCCAATACCAGCAACGGCCCACCACGATAATGCACGGCTTGGTATTGCTCTGGGTTAAGCTGATGTGTGGAAGTATCTTGCATGCGCGGCAAGCTAGCTAAAAAGTCTTAGCGCACCACCTAATTTTCACCCATAATTTTCTGCTTAAGCTGTTCAACAGTCATGATCAGATATGCACTAGCTTCTAGGTTTAACGATTCCAAGGAAAGTTTACCAATATGCGTGCGTTCTAAAGCCGTAACATGGTTACCCACTGCGGCAAACATACGCCTAACTTGATGATAGCGCCCTTCATACAACACCACTTGCGCTGTTTTTTCGCCTGTAATCGTAAGCTCTGCGGGCAAACAAGGCTTATCATCGCCTTCCAACATCAGTGCGCCTGAAGCAAAGATGCTTACCTCATCTCCTTTAAGCGGTCTATCCAAGGTGACGGCATAGGTTTTGGAAATATGATGCTTGGGGCTGGTCAAATAATGATTGAATTGCCCATCATCAGT
>CAZLES010000138.1:0-2693 GCA_964558615.1 uncultured Zetaproteobacteria bacterium | reverse complement strand
ACTGTACCCGCGACAGGCGCGTGGACAGGGTTTTCCATTTTCATGGCTTCTACTGTAACCACGGTATCACCTGCTTCCACCGTATCACCTTCCCGAACATTGACAGCAACAATGCGGCCAGGCATGGGTGTGGTGACATCACTGTCGCTACGGGCTTTAGGGCGCTTGGAGCCTTTGGAAACCTTATTCGCGTCAATGCTTCGGCCATCAAGTGTTGGTACCGTTTCTGTCAAGGTTTCCAGATAAACTTCTTCCAGAACATTATCAACCTTGACGTAATACGGTTTCAAATCATTTTCAACATGCCCCGTACCTTCGATTTTGATATGATATTCTTCACCGTGGATGGTGATATTAAACTCCGTTGGCGCGAGCGCCGGCGCTGTTGCCGTGTTATCGGTAGCATCTTCTTCAAGCTCCAGTGGCTCGGGATTAAAGTTACCAGATTCACGCTCTTCAAAAAATTCCAGGGCAATGGTTGGAAACATGGCATAGGATAAGACATCTTCAATGGATTTGGCACGGTCGCCAACTTCACGGGTTAACGCGTCCAGTTCATCAGGGATAAGGTCAGCAGGGCGTACAGTAATCGGCTCTTCATCACCCAGAGCTTTCTTTTGCACGTCCTTGTTGATTTCACCCAAAGCCTTGCCATACATACCTTTTAGGTAATCTTTGGTTTCTTCGGTAATGACCTTGTATTTTTTACCCGAGACAACATTCAATACCGCCTGTGTGCCCACAATCTGGCTGGTTGGCGTGACCAAAGGCGGATAGCCGAAGTCTTTACGAACTTCCGCGATTTCATCCAGCACGGCATCCATTTTATCCAACGCGCCTTGCTCTTTTAATTGATTGGCAAGGTTGGAAATCATGCCACCAGGGATTTGATTGATAAATACACGCGTATCTACACGGGTGACATCGGATTCAAAGCGCGCGTATTTCTTGCGTACATCGCGGAAATAGGCGGCTACATCCTGCAGCGCGTTCAAATCCAGACCTGTATCGTATTCGGTTTCCGCAAGGGCGGCGACCATAGATTCTGTCGCTGGGTGCGAAGTGCCGCCTGAAAGGGGAGAAATGGCTGTATCAATGATGTCACAACCTGCGTGTACGGCTTCCCATTGCACCATTTCAGCCACCCCTGATGTGGAATGAGAGTGCAGGTGAAGCGGGATGTTAATAGCAGACTTCAGTGCGGTTACCAAAGCTTTGGTGGCTACTGGCGTTAATAACCCTGCCATATCTTTAATGGCAAGGGTATCACAGCCCATGTCTTCAAAGCCTTTGGCTAAATCAACAAAGTAATCCAGGGTATGCACAGGGCTGGTGGTATAACAAATCGTACCTTCCGCATGTTTGCCATTTGCCTTGACCTGAGCAATTGCCGTACGCACGTTGCGCAAATCATTCATGGCATCAAAGGTGCGAAATACATCCACGCCATTGGCTGCTGCCATATCCACGAACTTACGCACCACATCATCGGCATAATGGCGATAACCCAGCAGGTTTTGTCCGCGAAGCAGCATCTGGATTTTGGTGTTTGGCATAGCCTTGTTTAATTCACGTAAACGCATCCATGGCCCTTCTTTCAAATAGCGCAGGCAGGTATCAAAGGTGGCTCCTCCCCACGCTTCAACCGACCAATAACCAATTTGGTCAATTTTGTCGCAAATGGGCAGCATATCATCCAAACGCATGCGTGTAGCTAATAATGATTGGTGGCCATCGCGCAGAGCGAGTTCAGTAACACCTATTTTTTTCTTGGTTTGTGTCATGTTTTCAAGTCCTTTTTTACAAGCCCGCATGTGCGGCAATAGCCACACCTACAGCTGCGGCAATATCTTCACGTGCTTCAAATGGTTTGTAATCGAGTAATTCTGGATGCTGATCCATAAAGCCGGTATCAAACTGACCTTCAAGGAACACATCGGATGCGGCAATATTACGATAAAAGGGCAGTGTGGTTTTAACCCCACGAATATCATACTCCTTCAAGGCGCGTTGTGCGCGGGTAACGGCATGCTTCCAGTCTGGAGCCCAAACGGTCAGTTTGGCACACATGGAATCGTAGTGTGGCGGAATGGTATAGCCTGGATAAACGCAACCATCCACACGCACGCCAGGGCCACCAGGAGAATGATAGCGCGTAATACGACCGGGGTTGGGAAAGAATCCATTTTGAGGGTCTTCCGCGTTGATGCGAAATTCAATAGCGCTACCCTTATGACTTAAATCCTCTTGTTTGAAAGGAAGAGGCTCACCCGCAGCAATGGCAATTTGCTGGGCAACAATATCCACACCTGTGATGGCTTCCGTGATGGTATGTTCCACTTGCAGGCGAGTATTCATTTCCATGAAGAAAAAGTCGTGGTTCTTATCCACCAAAAACTCAACCGTACCCGCGTTTTCATAACCCACAGCCTTTGCCGCCTTGACAGCGACTTCTCCCATTTTGGCGCGGAGTTCTTCCGTGATGTAGTTGGATGGCGCAATTTCAATCAATTTTTGATTGCGGCGCTGAATAGAGCAATCCCGCTCGAATAAATGCACGCAATGACCATGTGAATCGGCTAAAATTTGAAATTCAATATGACGTGGTTCAACAATGCACTTTTCCATAAACAACTCGCCATTGCCAAAGGCTGTCATGGCTTCGTTGGTGGTTAGTTTGTAATTTTCAATCA
>CAZLES010000137.1:1218-2693 GCA_964558615.1 uncultured Zetaproteobacteria bacterium | reverse complement strand
GTGATGCTGGCAAGCGTTAAAATGGCGGTTACAAACCAAGGTACGATGCGGTCAGCTAGCGTTTGAATATGCACCTTGGAATCTTGTGCATGCTCTACTAAAGCCACAATTTGGGATAATACAGTATCACGGCCAAGGTGTGTTGCTTTAATTTTTAATTGCCCTGAAATATTGAGTGTGCCACCAACCACTTGATGATGCTGTTGTTTGCTTACAGGCTTTGATTCGCCAGAGATGATAGATTCATCCACTTCAGAGCAGCCTTCCAGCACTTCACCATCCACAGGTATTCTGTCGCCAGGTTTGATGCGCAGCACATCACCTAATTTTACAGCACGCAGAGGTATCAGCTTTTCACTGCCGTCTTTTTCGATAAGTCTTGCTGAGCGAGGTAATAAGGCTAAGAGGTGGCGTGTGGCAGAGCCTGCGCTTTCACGGGCGGAAAGCTCTAGGAACCTACCAATCAAAATAAGGAAAATAAACATGGATATAGAATCAAAATACACATGGGACTCTATACCTTTAGGTTGAAAAATAGTGACGTAGCTTGACCAGATAAAGCTGGTAGAAATGCCTATACTGATAGGCAAGTCCATATTGGGCTTTAAGGTTTTAATGGCACGCCATGCAGAAATAAAAAACGTGTGCCCCGAGTAGGCAATACCGGCCAGTGTCAGCACCATGGAATACCATTCAAAAATAGCACGCCATTTGGGCTGGATGCCAAAAAAATCACCGCCATATAAGCATACTGCAGCAGTCATAACGTTGGCAAAAATAAAGCCTGCAAAAGCTGTGCGGAATAATAGATCTTGCCGTCGCTTCTTGTTGGCTTGCTGCTCCAAATCTTCTTCATAGGGCACAGCACAATAGCCGACACGACCAATAGCCCGAATAACTTCGGATAGTTTCATATCCTCAGGTTTCCATCGCATATGTAGCTTATGCCGCGACAGGCTGACTTCAGCATGGGTGACAGCTTTATGTTGCCTGGCTGTATGTTCAATCAGCCAAACACAAGCAGGGCAGTGTATGCCCTCAATCAAAAAGTCTGCTTGGTATGTGCCATCAGGGCGAGCGCGTACAAACTCAGCTTGCACGGCTTCATCATCAAAGATTTCAGCATCTTCAGGCGCTTGTTTGGGCGTTGACCAAGCACGAGATTCAGGAGCGTGCTCATAAAAGGTGTCCAATCCAGCATTATGAATAATTTCACATACCTGAGCGCAGCCAGAGCAGCAAAATTGCCTGGGTTTACCTTGGATATCCGTTGTAATAATATCTACAGCAGGTAAGTTCAGGCCACAATGAAAGCAAGCTTTGTCTTGGGCTGATGTCATGGCGAAAGAAACCTATTTGGTCGATTTTTGACGTACAAAATCAACAATGGTTTCTAGTTTATTGTCTTTTGAGACTTTATCGCCTTGGGCAAATATGCGCTCATTAAGCATATGTTTGGCATCACCTTTGCGGAA
>CAZLES010000137.1:0-1118 GCA_964558615.1 uncultured Zetaproteobacteria bacterium | reverse complement strand
GATTGCAAGGTCAAGGTAATGGGTTGCCTTGATGCTGTAAGGTTGCGTTGTGGCACCTTGATGCGTAAATCAAGCTTTTTAGCCTGGCCAACGGTCAATTGAATGGTCTTGCCATCATAATTGCTTGTTGCGCCTTCAATACCCGAAACCTTAAGTATAAAGTTGGCGGCTTTTTCTGTTTTGTTGAGTACAATCAGATGATAGACATTTTGCACAGTGCGGTCCGACATGATTGTATAAATAGGACTGCGCTCGTGATGCACATTCATATCAATATCGGATTTGAAGAATAAACCATACATAATGCCCGCAAATGTTGCGATTGTTGCCAGCATATAAATCATAGGCCGTGGGCGAAGAAAGCGGTGTTTGGTATGGCTATTGTTTTCCAACTCATGATACGACATAAACCGAATCAAGCCTTTTTCTCGACCAACTTTTGTCATGATGTCATCACAAGCGTCAATGCATAAGCCGCAGTTGATACAGCCAATTTGACTGCCCTCGCGAATATCCACACCTGTAGGGCAAACGGATACACACAAGTTGCAGTCCACACAGTCACCCTGATTTTCATTGGTTTGTCCTTTTTTGATTCTGCCACGAGGCTCACCTCTATGGTAATCGTAAGTGGTGGTGACCGTGTCTTTATCGGTCATCACCGCCTGAATCCGCGCGTAAGGGCAGACCCAGTTGCACACTTGCTCACGCACAAAGCCACTATTGATATAAAATAGCATAAACACAAAAATAACGGTAATCCACTCGTATATATTATAGCTTAGATTGAACAAACCATGCCATGCCTCCTGTATGCCAACAAAGTAGCCCAGAAAAGTCACGGCAGTGACAAGGCATAACACCCACCACAGCATATGTTTGAGGAGTTTTTTGCGGATTTTTTCCGCGTTCCATGGCATGGCATCAAGTTTCATACGTTGGCGTGCTGTGCCCTCTGTCCAGCGCTCAATCAAGGTCATCATATCCACCCACATGGTTTGAGGACACATGTTGCCGCAGAAGATACGCCCTGCGATAGCAGTCATGGTAAACAGGAGAATGAAGGCAAAGAGCATCAATAGAGCAAGGATGATAAGATCTTGTGGCCAAATGGTGAT
>CAZLES010000136.1:0-2702 GCA_964558615.1 uncultured Zetaproteobacteria bacterium | reverse complement strand
GCACTAAGCCAACATTGGGGTCAATAGTGCAGAATGGGTAGTTGGCAGCTTCTGCGCCGCCGCCGTTAAGCGCATTGAATAATGTTGATTTGCCAACGTTGGGAAGTCCTACGATACCAATACTTAAAGCCATGCTAAATCCTTGTTATTCCGATTGTTGTAATGTGTGGTGAATCTTGTTGGCGGCTTTATCGCGTTCGCCTGCAATAAGCAAGGGTACTTGTGGTAGTAGCGCATCAAAGATACGTTGTTCATTGACGTTGTCACGTTCATCTGCGACACCCAGCACCCAGGGTGTGACATCACCATTTGGTGGTCTGCCAATGCCAATCTTGATGCGCGTGTAGTCTGTATGAGGTAGATGCTGATTTAATGAACGAAGCCCGTTATGCCCACCATGCCCGCCACCATGTTTGATGCGTATTTTTCCTGAAGGCAAATCCAAATCATCATAAACAACCATGATGTTATCAGGTTCAATATCATAATAATTTGCAAGTGGGGCAACAGCTTCTCCACTGTTGTTCATAAAAGTTTGAGGTTTTACGAGCAAAACCTTTTCATGGTTGATATTTGCTTTAGCAATATCAGCACGAAAACGAGGGGAAGAACGAAAGCTCAACCCCTCAGATTCCGCGAATAAGTCAAGAAAACGAAAGCCTGTATTATGACGTGTTTTCTCATACTTGGAGCCTGGATTACCAAGCCCGACAAGCATTTTCATGATTATTCTTCTTTATTGCCTTCAGACGCATCGCTATCTGCTTCATCCGTTGCGGCTTCATCAGCTTCATCTGTTGTTGCGGATTCGGCGGCTCGTTTTGGCATAGCAATGTTGAGTACAGTAAAGTTTACATCATGTGGTACTTCAATACCATCAGGCAATTCGATATCATCGATATGCACCACCTGATCAAGTTCAAAGTTTGCGCAATCGATTTCGATTTGATCAGGAATTGCGTCCGCACGGCAAACCACTTCAAGTTCATGACGAATCACTTGCAGTTTACCACCAGCTTTCACACCTGGGCATATATCAACATTGATGGTATGTACCGGTACAGCAACCGTTACAGAGTCAGAGCCTGATACGCGCATGAAATCCAGGTGCATGGGTGTGTCATAAATTGGATCCCACTGGGTATCTTTAAGCAATACCGTGTTTTTGCCACGCTTGCCTTTTACCTTTACTTCAAGCATCGAGGTATAAAAAGCCTCATCACGAAGCATGATTTTCGCAATTTCGTTGTAGTCCAACATGATGGGTAAATCAGGCTTGCCGCCACCATAAATAATCGCAGGTAATTTTCCTGCCTTGCGAAGGCGGCGAGTATTTGCCCGACCTAAATTTTCGCGTAGTTCTGCTTCTAAAACATAATCAGTCATGTTGAACTCCATATTTAAAGATTCTACCGACGGGTTTGCCCGTTTCGGCATTCTATTTTAACGTACTTGATACGATAAAAGGCTGCGCAGTATAATTTGCTAATTTTTATGAGCAATCTATTTTATTGCGAGGGGGGTGTTGCACAGTAGAGTGTTGTTATTGGTTATGAGCAATCTTTAAGTCTTACATCAATTTTCATGATATGATTAACAAGCCAACTGGTGAGAAAAGTTTGGAGTTGACTAAGTAGTTCATCGCTTACACCTTCACGTTCAAATCGCTTTTGGACTGCGGAAAAAGCGGCAAGGAGTTTAGTGTGTTGCACCTTGTTTTGCGCAGCGGCGGCACATTTTGCCCGGCGCATACACATTTCTTCATAACAAAAGTGGCTGCGTGTGTACAGGCCAAGATCTGCCATAAAACGGCTGGCCCACTCCTGTGACGCACCTTTTTCAATGTGTTCTTCCAATTCATCCAGGTAAGCAAAAATTTGTTTGTGCTGTTTGTCAATTTCCGCATTGCCTGTTGAATATTTTTCATCCCATTGAAAACCCATAGCCTGCCATTAACCTCATTTGGTATTCCTTGCAAAGGCTGGGAATCATGATGTTTTTTACAATAAAAGTCACGCATCTTTTGATTGTTCTGTCTGGATGGTTAAGCTCTTGTTTAAGAGCCGGCCAGTGTTAATATACCATGTATGCTTGAGAAAACAGCAAGACAACTGATACCCGAGCCCGTGATTGCAACTTGCCATGCCTTGGCTGAGGCAGAAGGCAGAGCGTGGCTGGTGGGCGGTTGTGTGCGTGATATGCTGTTGGGCCATATGCCTTGTGATTGGGATATTGAAGTGTACCAGTTGGATGAAAACAAGCTTGCGCGCATACTTCAGCATTTGGGCAGGGTTGAGCATGTAGGTAAACAGTTTGGTGTGTACAAGTTATGGTACCATGATGTTGAAATGGATATTGCCCTGCCAAGAAAAGAAATCAAAACAGGCAAGGGGCATACAGCCTTTGATGTAGTATGTGATGCTGAGCTAGCTCCTGAGCAAGCAGTCTTACGCCGCGATTTTACCATCAATGCCATGATGTTTGATCCTTTAACGGATGAACTTTTGGATTTTTATGATGGGCGGCAACATCTGCAAACCAAGCAATTAAAACATGTGTCCCCAGCTTTTGCCGAAGACCCGCTAAGGCCATTGAGAGCCATGCAGTTTGCCGCACGCTTTGGTTTAACTTTGGACACGCAAACATTGGATATGTGCAAACAGTTATTAAGCGAAGCGGCATCGCTGCCTGCCGCACGCATT
>CAZLES010000135.1:0-2711 GCA_964558615.1 uncultured Zetaproteobacteria bacterium | reverse complement strand
GGCCAATTCTTACCGATTCTGGCGGTTTTCAGGTGTGGTCTTTGGGTGATTTGCGTAAAATTGAGCCTGAAGGCGTTCGCTTCCAATCGCATATTGATGGGTCTCGCTGGTTTCTAGGCCCCAAAGAAAGCATGGAAATTCAACGCAAACTGGGCAGTGATATTGTGATGGCATTTGATGAATGCACGCCATATCCCGCTACTTATGATGAAGCTCGCGAATCCATGGAAATGTCTATGCGTTGGGCAAAGGATTGTCGCAAATACTTGCCTGTAAATGACACGCAAGCCTTATTTGGTATTGTGCAAGGTGGTATGTATCCTGATTTACGCAAAGAAAGCCTTGCGGCCATTGCTGAAATTGACTTTGAAGGTATTGCCATTGGTGGCTTGTCCGTGGGCGAGCCCAAGGAAGAGATGATGGCGATGCTGGATACGCTTGCCCCCCATTTGCCCGAAGATAAACCGCGTTATGTGATGGGCGTAGGCACGCCTGATGATTTGATTGAAGGCATTGACAGGGGTATTGATATGTTTGATTGCGTGATGCCCAGCCGCAACGCGCGCAATGGCACACTGTTTACTGACCATGGCAAAATCAATATCAAAAATTTGAAACACCAAACAAGTGATGCGCCAATTATGGACAGTTGCACATGTTATACATGCAAAAATTTTTCCAGAGCGTATCTTCGCCACCTCTTCATGGCGAAAGAGCTTTTAAGTTCGCGCTTGAATACCTTGCATAATCTTCATTATTATTGTGATTTGATGCAAAGGGCAAGAAACGCTTTGGATGAAGGGCGCTGGCCAGAATTTCGTGATGAGTTCTTAAAAACTTATCGCAATCAGTAAGTTAGAAAGATATTTTAAATTAACATAAGGATGAATAAATGAACGACTCAACATTAACAAGCATGATTTCTAAAGTTGTATCCGCATTATCAGCGGCACTTTTACCCGCAAACGTTGCCTTTGCTGCGGCAGCTAATAATGGAGGTGGCATTATGTCGTTGTTGCCTTTGATTCTGATTATGGTGATTTTTTGGGTGCTTTTGATTCGTCCGCAGCAAAAGCGGATGAAAGAACATGCGGACATGATTCAGAATCTCAAAAAAGGTAACAAGATTGTGACTGGTGGTGGCATTTTAGGTCAAATCACGCAGATTAAAGATGGTATCGCTACGGTTGAAATTGCGGAAGGTGTGCTTGTCAAAGTGAAACAGGATACCATTGCGGGGCTTCAGGACAAGCCTGAACCCAAAGTGAAGCAAGAGCGAAACGCGGGCAAGAAAGATAAAAGCACAAAGTAAATCAATACTTCTTCATTAAGGATACAACCATGCAAAAATACGCACCTTGGAAATTTTGGCTGATTATTACTGTATTTATTGGTGCAGTCATAGGTACAGCCCCCAATTTTATGACCCTCCCTAGCTGGTTATCATTTAGTCAGCCTCTCAACCTTGGGCTAGATCTTAAAGGTGGTGTTCATTTGGTGGTTGATGTCGATATTGATAAGGTCGTGCAACAGCAGGTTTCTGATAGTATCAACCTTATTCGTCGTACATTGCGCGAAGAAAAAATTCGCTATCGCAGGTTAGATAGCAATGCCACACAAGCGATTGTGGAACTTAAAAATCCAGAAGAGTCAAGTCAAGCAGCGCACAAACTTAAAAGAGTTATGCTTGGATACGAGATGACAGAACCTGAAGATGGTAAGCTTGTGTTCACCATTACAGAAAGTGAAATCAAAGCCATCAAATCTTATGCGATTGAGCAAACGATTGAAGTGATTCGCCGTCGTGTGGATGCTTTGGGCACAACAGAACCTGTGATTATGCGCCAAGGCGACCATAGGGTATTGGTGCAAATTCCAGGCTATGAAGATTCAGCAAGAGCAAAATTAATTATTGGCCAAACTGCACAACTGGAATTTAAGCTTGTGGATGAAAAAGGTGATTTGGATGCTGCTTTAGCAGGTAGAGTCCCTCTAGGGGATATGGTTGCTTATTTTGCCGATGGTCGTCCTATTTTGCTCAAAAAGCGTACGGAATTATCGGGTAAAGATGTAGCTATGGCTCGTGTAACTATTGATTCGCAAAGCAATCAGCCTGCGGTATCTTTGAAATTTAACAATCAGGGTGGTCGTAAATTTGACCGTTTGACTAAGGCGAATGTGAAAAAACGCTTTGCGATTTTGCTTGAAGGCGTGGTGCAGTCTGCGCCTGTGATTCAAGAGCGTATCTCAGGCGGTACAGCTCAAATTACAGGTTCATTTACACCTGAAGAAGCAAGGAATCTGGCGATTGTATTGCGTGCAGGTGCACTGCCAGCACCTATTAAGGTTGTGGAAGAGCGCTCCATTGGCCCAAGCTTGGGTGCGGATTCGATTGAGCAGGGCTTAAACTCCATCATTTATGGGTTTGTTGCCGTCTTGTTGTTTATGGTGGTTTATTATCGCTTGTTTGGCTTGTTTGCTAACATTGCTTTGGCTTTTAACATTTTATTGATTGTTGCGGCCATGAGTATGATTGGTGCGACATTAACATTGCCTGGCATTGCGGGCATTGTATTGACCATTGGTATGGCGGTGGATGCGAATGTGCTAATATTTGAACGTATTCGTGAAGAGTTAAACCTTGGCAAAACGCCATTGTCCGCCATTGATAGTGGTTATGAAAAAGCTTTTACAACCATTATGGATGCCAA